>NZ_JBLJDO010000037.1:0-5504 GCF_059410345.1 Sulfurivermis sp.
AAGGGTCTTTTAATCCGTTGGTCGTGAGTTCGAGTCTCACACGACCCACCAATCAAACACAAAAAAGCCCGCGCAAGCGGGCTTTTTTGTTGGTCGGCTGTTTGCTGCGGAGGCGTGTTCCGTGCGTCCCCGCTGTCCGTCACCGCATCAGAACACGATGTTCAGCATGGTCAGCGCCACGATCAGGAACAGCACCGTCATGATGCCGCCGGCGCGCATGAAGTCGGCCACGCGGTAGCCGGCCGGACCCATGATCAGGGCATTGACCTGGTGGGTGGGGATGAGGAAGGAGTTGGAGGTGGCAATGGCCACGGTGAGGGCGAACACCGCCGGATTGGCGCCGGCCTGGATGGCGATGTTCACCGCCAGCGGCACCAGCAGCACGGTGGCGCCGACGTTGGACATCACCAGGGTGAAGAAGGTGGCCAGGATCGCAATCACCGCCTGCAGCACGATGTGATTCACATCGCCGCCGAGGATCTGCAAGGTCTGCACGGCGATCCAGCTGGCGGTGCCGCTGGTCTCCACCGCCTGGCCCAGCGGGATCAGGCTGGCGAGCAGGAATACTGTCTTCCAGCTCACCGCACCGTAGGCTTCGTCGATGGTCAGTACGCCGCTCAGGATCATGCCCACCGCGCCGGTGAGCAGGGCCACGGACAGGCGTACGTCGGTGAACAGCACCAGACTCAGGGCAAGCAGGAAGAAGCCCAGGGCGAAGTGGACCTTGTGCGGGCGCAGCTCCTCGTGCGGGTAATCGGTGGTGATGACGAGGAAGTCGCGGCGGTTCTTGTCGGCGGCGGCCAGGTCGTCCCAGCGGCTGTGCTGGACCAGGGTGTCGCCCGATTGCAGTACCAGATCGCGCAGGTTCTCGCGCAGCACCGCGGTGCCGCGGTATACGGCCAGCACGTTGAGGCCGTGGGTCTTGCGCATGCGGATTTCGCCGATGGATTTGCCGACCAGGCGCGAATTGGGCGGAATGACGATTTCGGAGATGCCGGCGCGGCTCGGTGTCAGCACCTCGGCGAAATGGCTGGTGTCGCCGGTGCGCTCCAGGCGGTAGGCATCGGCCTGGCGCTGGATGGCCTCGTTGGTGCCCATCAGGGCCAGTACCGCACCTGCCGGCACGGTAATGTCACGCGACGGAGCGATGCGCACGTCGTCGCCGATGCGCAGGGCGATGACGGAGACGTCGTGGCTGAGCGCACCCTCCAGTTCTTCGACGGTCTTGTCGGCCAGCGGGCTGCCGGCGGGTATGGACAGTTCGAAGATGTCGCCGCTCAGGCCGTACTGGCTGCGGAAATACTCCATGGTGCTCATGCCTTCGGCGCCTTCGGTCTTGTTGGCGGGCAGCACGAAGCGGCCGGCGAGCACGAAGTAGATGATGCCGGTGGCGACCAGGGCCAGGCCGATGGGGGTGACGGCGAACAGCTCGAAGGTCTCCATCGCCTCCAGTCCCTGGGCGGTGAGCGATTTGTTGGAGGTGAGGATCAGGTCGTTGAGCAGGATCAGCGGGCTGGAGCCGATCATGGTGATGGTGCCGCCGAGGATGGCACAGAAGCCCATGGGCATCAGCAGGCGCGACATGGGCAGCCCGGTGCGGTTGGAGATGCGGCTGACCACCGGCAGGAACAGGGCGGCGGCGCCGACGTTCTGCATGAAACTGGAGATGAAGCCGACTGTGCCGGAGATGAGCGGAATGATGCGCTGCTCGGTGGAACCGCCGACCTTCATGATGAATGCGGCCACTTTGCTCATCACGCCGGTCTTGTCCAGTCCGGCGCCAATGATCATCACGGCGATGATGGAGATCACGGCGTTGGCGGCAAAACCGTCGAACAGGTGCTTGGCATCGACCAGGGACGGCACGATGTTGTCGGGTATGACGGTGGTGAGGCCAAGCAGCACCATCACCAGCACGGCGGCTACGTCGACACGCACGATTTCAGAGACAAACAGATAAATGGTAAAGGCAAGAAACGCCATCACCCACATCATTTCCGTGGTGAGGGTCAGATTTTCCAACGTCCTGCTCCTTCTATAACATGGGCCGCGCCGTGCACCGGAGGCGTCCAGGCGGGGTGAGGGGTACGGTATGTCATGCGGTCGCCGGGAAGGGGGCGTGATCGGGGCGTGGCCGCGAAACGGCTGCTGATGATACTGAAAAGTGCAACGGCACGCCATGGCGGGTTACCTCTACGGTATACTGCCGTGCCCCGGCCGCTTTGCGTATTCTCCCCTGGTGTTGCCGCTGGCATGGCCGAAACCTGAGCTTAGCGACATGATTTCATTGCACAAACTTCTGCCCTTCCTGCAGTGGTTGCCGCGTAGCCGCACGGCCTTCCGGGCCGATCTCATCGCCGGCATCACCGTGGCGCTGGTACTGATCCCCCAGTCCATGGCCTATGCCCAACTGGCCGGCTTGCCCGCCTATTACGGTCTGTATGCCGCCTTTCTGCCCGGCATCATCGCGGCCTTGTGGGGCTCTTCCGCCCAGCTGGCCACCGGCCCGGTGGCGGTGGTCTCGCTGCTGACCGCCTCTGCGCTGGCGCCGCTGGCGGCCCTGGGCAGCGAGCAGTTCATCGCCCTGGCGATACTGCTGGCCTTGCTGGTCGGCATGATCCAGCTGGCCTTGGGCATGTTCCGCCTCGGTGTGGTGGTCAATTTCATCTCCCATCCGGTGATCGTCGGCTTCACCAGTGCCGCCGCCATCATCATCGGCTTGTCCCAGCTCAACAAGCTGTTGGGCGTATCCATCGGGCGCAGCGAGTCGTTTTTGCAGGACATCTGGGGGGTGTTGCAGCAGATAGGCGATACCCACCTGCCCACGCTGCTGATGGGAGTGGGCGCCTTCGCCATCATGTGGGGGCTGCGGCGCTATGCGCCGAAGCTGCCCGGTGTGCTGATTGCGGTGGCCATTGCCACGGTGATCAGTTGGGGCACGGAGTTCGAGCGCAACGACACGGCATCCATCAGCCAAATCCACGACGCCGAGCTGCGCACCCTGGCGCGGCTGACGGTGGACAAGGAGCGGGCCGGTGCCGAACTGGCGCAACAGATCGGCGGCAAGAGCCAGGAGCTGACGCGTCTGACAGCGATGTTCGGCGCCCAGGACCGGCGCGTGATCGCCCTGCGCTATGAACTGGAGCTGTTGCAGGCGGAGCGCCGTGACGCCGAACGCGAGCAGCATCACGCCCAGCGTGCCCTGCAGCAGTTTGCCTTTTATCGCGTACCGGGCGATGAAGAGGATGGGGGAGATGCGGTTCTCTATTTGAGTGATCACTTTCCCGCCGGCATGAAGCATGACGGTCAGCGCTGGCGCATACGCGCCGTGCGCGGTGATGAGGTGCAGCTGTCCGGCGGTGGCGCGGTGGTCGGCAGCATTCCCGCCGGTCTGCCTTCCATCGCGGCGCCCAGTTTCAGTTGGGACATGATGGTGGCCCTGCTGTCCAGTGCCCTGGTCATCTCCCTGGTCGGCTTCATGGAGGCGATCTCCATCGCCAAGGCGATGGCGGCAAAGACGCGCGCCCGCATCGATCCTAACCAGGAACTGGTGGGGCAGGGGTTGGCCAACATCGTCGGCAGCTTCACCCAGTCCTATCCGGTGAGCGGTTCGTTCTCCCGTTCCGCGGTGAACGTCAATGCCGGTGCCGTGACCGGCATGTCCTCGGTGTTTAGCGGCGGTGTGGTGCTGCTCACGCTGTTGTTCCTCACCCCGCTGCTGTATCACCTGCCGCAAGCGGTGCTGGCGGCAGTAATCATGCTGGCAGTGATCGGCCTCATCAATTTCAAGGCCATGCTGCATGCCTGGCAGGCGCATCGCCATGACGGCGCCGCCGCCATCGTCACCTTCGTCGCCACCCTGCTGTTTGCGCCCCATCTCGACCTCGGCATCCTGGCGGGTGCCGGTCTCGCGGTGGTGCTGTACCTGCTGCGCACCATGCGCCCGCACATGGCGATATTGGGTCGTGCAGACGACGGCCACTTGTGTGAGTTGTGTGGACACCCCGAGGCACAGGGTGATAAGCGCGTGGTGATCGTGCGTTTCGACGGTGCCCTGTATTTCGCCAATGTCGCCTGTTTCGAGGATGCCATCCTGGAGGCCGTCGCCAATAGCCCGCAGGCGCGTTACCTGTTGGTGGTGGGCCACGGCATCAGCCAGCTCGACGCCTCTGGCGAGGACGTGTTGCATCATCTGGTGGAGCGTCTGCGCAACAACGGTATCGAGGTGCTGTTCAGCGGACTCAACACCCAAGTGCGTGAGGTGATGCGTCGCACCGGCCTGGAGGCCAAGCTGGAGGGAGCGATCTTTGCCAACGAGGTGCTGGCTCTGGCGGCAGTGGAGGAACGCGAGGGCTGCAGGTAGGGAGCAAGATGGCAGGGGGGTTAGCAGCGATTGTCCAGCCCACATGTTTCCAAGAAAAGACGAACAATAAAAAACCCGGCCGAAGCCGGGTTTTTATTTGGCTGAAAGGCAGTGCTTACTTGCGGCTGCCCGGGCCGTTCATCTCGATACCGTTGCTCATGTAGGTGTGGAAATATTCCAGCGCGCGGTACTCGTCGCTCTGGCTGCCGAAGCCCTTGGCGCGAACCTGCTCGTTGCAGCCCTGATAGCGGCGGTGCAGGGTGCCCATGTTGCCCCAGGTCTGGCGATAGACCGGGAAGTGGGTGGTGTGGCCCAGGGCCGGGCTCAGCATTTCGGCACGGATATAGAGACCGGCGCTGTCCTTGTGGCAGTTGGCGCAGGACAGGTTGAGCTGGCCGCGCTTCATGTAGAAGTGACGTTTGCCGCGCTCGTACCATTCCAGGGCACGCGGATCGTTCGGCACCACCACATTCACCTTCTTGCCACGGGAGGTGGAGACCATGTAGGCGGTGATGAAGGCGATGTCGTTGACGAAGGGACGCAGCGGTTCTTCGCCATTCTTCGTGCGGCATTCCTGCACCTCCTGCTCCAGCGTCTTCACCGTATTGTTGGCGGCGTCGAAGTAGGGGTAGTTCTGCGCGATGCCGATACCGCCGTTGGGGAAGCAACTGGCATAGGTCTTGCCGTTCTTGAACGGTGTCTTGAACAACTTCTCGCCCTTCTTCAGGTCATCCTCATAGGGCGGGAAGTCTTCTTCCAACGCTTCCCAGGTGACGCGGGAGACCGGGTCGATGGCATAGACGCCGTTGGCGTATTCCTGCAGGGAAACGCCGGGGAACTTCTTCATGTAGTACTCGCGGAACTCTTTCAGATCCTGCTGCGGCGAGGCTTGCGCGGCAAGCGGTGCGCCGACGAGCAGGGCGAGTGCGGTTGCCGTGGTGAGCAATGCTTTCATATCCTGACTCCTCTTACATCTGGCATGTAGTGATTATTATTGGAACTCCGGGTCGGATTCTTAACCGATGGCGGTCTCGGCCGCATCCTTCTCGCCCTTGTTGTCGACCCAGGAGAGTGCGACCTTGTCGCCGGCCTTGGCGCCGGAGAACTCGATGGAGAGATAGGGGTTGGCGGAGATGGCGGC
>NZ_JBLJDO010000038.1:0-5458 GCF_059410345.1 Sulfurivermis sp.
ATTAAAGCAGGATCACCCCTCCGCGTGCGTGGCGCCTGCAAGGCTGCCCCCGGCCTTTCCTTGTATACTGGCGCCCCTGGCCCTACCTAATTCATTCCACTGATTACCGCGCAGGAATCCGATGACCCAGCCGACCACCCATGCAGCCTTTGAGTGGCTGCGCAGCAGCCGCATTCCTTCGCTCAATGTGGAGGTGCAGGAGTTTCGCCACAAGGTGACCGGCGCGCCGCACATCCACCTGGCCGCCGATGACGATCAGAATGCCTTCCTGGTGGGTTTCCGCACCGTGCCGCAGGACTCCACCGGCGTGGCCCACATTCTGGAGCACACCACTTTGTGCGGCAGCCGGCGCTATCCGGTGCGCGACCCGTTCTTCATGATGACGCGGCGCTCGCTCAACACATTCATGAACGCCTTCACCGCCAGCGACTGGACCGCCTACCCCTTCGCCAGCTGCAACCGCAAGGACTTCTACAACCTGTTGCAGGTGTACCTGGATGCGGTGTTCTTCCCCACCCTGGATGAGCTGGACTTTGCCCAGGAGGGCCACCGCGTCGAATTCGCCGAGCCGGCCAACCCGGACAGTCCGCTGGTGTTCAAGGGCGTGGTATTCAACGAAATGAAGGGGGCCATGAGCGCGCCCACCTCGGCACTGTATCAATACCTGACCAAACACCTGTTCCCCACCATCACCTATCACCACAACTCGGGCGGCGACCCGGAGCATATCCCAGACCTGACCTACGACCAGCTGAAGCGCTTCCACGCGCGCCACTACCACCCGTCCAACGCCGTGTTCATGACCTACGGCGACGTGCCGGCGCACGAACACCAGTTGTACTTCGAGGAATACGCCCTCAAGGAGTTTGCGCGCCTCGACACCGATATCCACGTTCCCGACGAACAGCGCTACAGCGCGCCGCTCACCCGCGAGGAGCGCTACGCCCTGGACGGCGAGGAAGATACCGTCGACAAGACCCACATCGTGCTCGGCTGGCTGCTCGGCAACGGCACCGATCCGGAGCCCCTGCTCACGGCCCACCTGTTGTCCGACGTGCTGCTGGACAACAGCGCCTCGCCGTTGCGCCAGGTGTTGGAGACCTCGGAGCTGGGCAGCGCGCCCTCGCCCCTGTGCGGCCTGTCCGACTCCAGCCGCGAGATGTTCTTCGTCGCCGGTCTGGAGGGCAGCAATCCCGAACACGCCACCGCGGTGGAACAACTGATCCTCGACACCCTGCGCCGCATCGCCGAAGAAGGTGTGCCGCAGGAGCAGGTGGAGGCCATGCTGCATCAGCTGGAACTGTCGCAGCGCGAGGTGAGCGGCGACGGCTTCCCCTACGGCCTGCAACTGATGGTGCATGCCCTGTCGCCGGCGCTGCACGGCGCCGACGCCGCGGCAGTGCTCGACATCGACCCGATCCTCACACGCCTGCGCGCACGCATTGCCGATCCCGACTTCATCAAGGGCGAGGTGCGCACGCTGCTGGCCAATCCGCACCGCGTCTGCCTCACCATGCGCCCGGACACGGGACTCTCCGCCGAACGCGCCGCACACGAGGCGGCGCGGCTGGCGGCGCTGAAGGAAAAACTCAGTGCGGCGGAAAAGCAGCGCATCGTTGAACAGGCGGCGGCGCTGGCCGCGCGCCAGGCCAAGCAGGACGACCCGGAGGTACTGCCCAAGGTCAGCCTGAGTGACGTGCCCACCGAACTGCACGTGCCGCAGGGCGAGGCCGCACCCATCGCCGCCATCCCCTCCACCTGGTACACCCGCGGCACCAACGGCCTCGTCTATCAGGAGCTGGTGGTGGACCTGCCGGCGCTGGAGCCGGACCTCGCCGACCTGCTGCCGCTGTTCTGCAACCTCGTCACCGAGGTAGGCAGCGGCGGCCGCGACTATCTCGCCACCCAGAAATTGCAGGCGGCCGTCACCGGCGGCCTGTCGGCACGCAGCACCGTGCGCGGTTCCATCGACGACGCCAACAGCGGCCGCGGCGTATTCGTGCTGTCCGGCAAGGCGCTGGCGCGCAACCATGCCGCCCTCAGCGACCTGCTGCGTGAAACCTTCGACAGCGCCCGCTTCGATGAGCTGGAACGCCTGCGTGAACTGGTGGCGCAGGAGCGTCTGCACCAGGAACAAAGCGTCACCGGCAGCGGCCACGGCCTCGCCATGATGGCCGCCGCCGCCAGTCTCACCCCCAGCGCCGCCCTCAGTCACCGCTGGTACGGCCTCGCCGGTATCAAGACGCTCAAACATCTCGACGATGCGCTGGACGATGAGATTGCCCTGCGCGCCTTCGCCGAGCGCCTGCAACGGCTGCGCACTGCCCTGCTCCAGGCGCCGCGTCAGTTCCTGCTCATCGGCGAGGAAGAGCAGCGCAGCGGCTATACCTCGGCCCTCGCCGCGCGCTGGGCCGATGCCGCCGCCGTGCAATCCGGTACCACCTTCGCCCTGCCCGCCGGCAACGAGGCGCGCAACCAGGGCTGGACCACCTCCACCCAGGTCAACTTCTGCGCCAAGGCCTATACGGCGGTACCGATGGAGCACGCCGACGGCGCCGCACTGATGGTGCTGGGCGGCTTCCTGCGCAACAACTACCTGCACCGCGCCATCCGCGAGCAGGGGGGCGCCTACGGCGGCGGCGCCGGTTACGACCCGGACAGCGCGGCGTTCCGCTTCTATTCCTACCGCGACCCGCGCCTGGCCGCGACCCTGGCCGATTTCGATGCCTCGGTGCAATGGCTGCTGGCTAACGACCACCCGTGGCGTCTGGTGGAAGAGGCGATCCTTGGCGTGATTTCCTCCATCGACAAACCGGGCTCGCCGGCCGGCGAGGTGAAGAAGACCTTCCACGCCGCCCTGCACGGCCGCACCCCGGAACAACGCCGCCGCTTCCGCGCCCGCGTGCTCCAGGTGACCCAGGACGACCTCAAGCGCGTCGCTGCCACCTATCTGCAACCGGAGGCCGCCAGCACCGCGGTGATCAGCAACCCGGTCACGCTGAAACAGGCCGACTTGGGGCTGGAAATCATCGCCCTGTAACCTCAACCCTCTGGCGCAGAGACGCGGAGAAGGAACTGATGAATCCGATCAATTCGCGCGTGGATTTTCTCTGCGCCTCTGCGTCTCTGCGACATATTGTTTGCGAATGACCTTCCACGCACTGGACATCAGCGGTCTGCGCAAGACCTACCGCAGCGGGCACGAGGCGCTGAAGGGGATCGACCTGCACGTGGCGCAGGGCGACTTCTTCGCCCTGCTCGGTCCCAACGGCGCCGGCAAGTCCACCACCATCGGCATCATCACCGCCCTGGTGAACAAGAGCGGCGGCACGGTGCAGGTGTTCGGCCACGACATCGATCGTGAACCGATGGCGGCACGCCGCTGCATCGGCCTGGTGCCGCAGGAATTCAATTTCAACCAGTTCGAGCCGGTGGTCGAGATCGTGGTCAACCAGGCGGGCTACTACGGCGTGCCCAAGGCGCAGGCCATGCAGCGCGCCGAAACCTATCTGAAACAGCTCGGCCTGTGGGACAAACGGCGCGAACTGGCGCGTAATCTTTCCGGCGGCATGAAGCGGCGCCTGATGATCGCCCGCGCCCTGGCACACGAGCCGAAACTATTGATCCTCGACGAACCCACCGCCGGCGTGGATATCGAGTTGCGCCGCTCCATGTGGAAATTCCTGCGTGAGGTAAACGCCCAGGGCACCACCATCATCCTCACCACCCATTACCTGGAAGAGGCGGAGAATCTCTGCCGCAACGTCGCCATCATCGACGAGGGACAGATCGCCGCCCACACCAGCATCAAGACCCTGCTCAACCAGCTCAACAGCGAGACGGTGGTGCTGGATCTGAAGGCACCGCTGCAACACGCCCCGCACCTGGACGGTTACAGCAGCTGCCTCACCGATGCCAATACCCTGGAGGTGGATATCCCGCGCGCCGAGGGCATCAACCGCCTGTTCCAGCTGCTCTCGGCCCAGGGCATCGAAGTGGTCAGCCTGCGCAACAAGGCCAACCGGCTGGAGGAACTGTTCCTGCGCCTGGTGGAAAACGGCGGGGCCGCGCAATGAACGGCGCCATCGCCTTCCGCACCATCCTGATCAAGGAGATCCGCCGCTACCTGCGCATCTGGATCCAGACCATCCTGCCGCCGATGATCACCACCGCGCTGTACTTCATCATCTTCGGCCAGCTCATCGGCAGCCAGATCGGCGCCATCGCCGGCTACAGCTACATGGATTACATCGTGCCCGGCCTGATCCTGATGGCGGTGATCACCAACTCCTACGGCAACGTGGTGTCATCGTTCTACGGCGCCAAGTTTTCCCACTATGTGGAAGAGCTGCTCATTGCCCCGATCCCCAACAGCCTGATCCTGCTCGGCTATGTGGCCGGCGGCCTGGCGCGTGGTCTTACCGTCGGCGCAGTGGTGACGGTGGTGGCGATGTTCTTCACCACCCTGCAGGTACACAATCTCGCCGTGGTGCTGTCGGTGCTGGTGCTGACATCGGTGCTGTTCTCCCTCGGCGGCTTCATCAATGCCATCTACGCCAAGAGCTTCGACGACATTTCCATCATCCCCACCTTCGTGCTCACCCCGCTCACCTATCTGGGCGGTATCTTCTACTCCATCGATATGCTGCCCGCCTTCTGGCGCGACGTGTCGCTGCTCAATCCGATCCTGTACATGATCAACGCCTTCCGCTACGGCCTGCTCGGGGTCACCGATATCCCGCTCGGCACCGCCCTCGGCGTCACCGTGCTGTTCATCGTCGCCCTGTTTGCCTATGCCCTGTTCCTGTTGCAGCGTGGCGTGGGACTTAAAAACTGACGAAACCCCGCATTAACCTGACCGCGCGCAAAAGCGCTATGCTTTAGACAGGCACCCACTCGAAAGTCGCCGCCATGCCCCACGAACCCGTGCAATGGAACCCCAGCTTTGAAACTGGCCTGCAATTCATCGACCAGGAACATGAGGGGCTGCTGACACGGCTCAACGCCCTCATCGAACTGCTCGCCAAGGACGCCCCGGTCGCCGCGTGGTTACCGCTGCTGGATCAGCTCATCAAAGCCGTCAGCGAGCACTTTGCCCATGAAGAACAGATCATGGACAACATCGGCTATCCCGGTTATCACGCTCACCGCCAGCAGCATCAACACCTGTTGCAGGAGGTGGCCGAATTCCGCGCCCAGACCATGACCGAGGGCGCCACCAAGGAGACGCTGGCCACCGTGCGCTTTCTGAAATTCTGGGTGCTGAAGCACATGGTGCAGGAAGATACCAAGATCGGTCAGTACGTCCGCCGCGGCTTGCCTGATACAAATAATGGGTCATCACTCATTCGAGTGGGTTGAATCACCGCTTTCCCACCTGAGCGGGGTATAGGTCAAGGCCGCCGAGATGGAAATAAATCGCATTGCGGAAGCGCTCCCGATTGCGGAAACCTCTTGC
>NZ_JBLJDO010000039.1:0-5433 GCF_059410345.1 Sulfurivermis sp.
CGCCACGGCCAGTAGGCAATGGCGAACACCCAAACCAGCGCCGCCACCGTCAGCCAGCCAAACCACAAGAAGGGACCGAAATTGCCGCGCCAACCCAGCACACACACCCATAGAGCCAGTGCCAGCATCAGATAGCCCAGCAGGCGGAACACCCGTTTGAGCCAACGCGCCGGAATCCGGCGCAGCAACAGCTTGCCTTCACGGTCATTGGCCAGCGCCAACAGCACCAGGCCGGCCAGGGTCAGCAGGCTGATAAGAGTCCGTCCGAAACGCTGCAATCCGGCTGTCACTGTCTGTCTTCCCGTTCAGCAAACCACGTTGCGGTCGCAGGGGAGGCTTCGTCCATACGCCATGCCACCTGATGCACTGCGCCATCCCGCCCCACCACCGTGAGCCAGAGCTCACTGTCGGCGGCGGTATTGCTCGGCAACTGGATGAGGGCACGGCGATCCCAGTGGCGGCCCTCGAAGAGCGAGCCGGCATTGCGCGGGCTGCGCGGTTTGTGCACTTTCAGGTAGGCCGCACGAATTTCAGTATCACAGCCCTCGCAGAAACGCAGGTGCCAGGTCTTGATCGGAACGCCGAGGTGCGCGAGCGCGGGTGGCCCCCGGCGGTCTTCGGCCAGACGGAACGGCCATGGTCCGGCTTGACCGTGCAGCACATCGGGGCGGGCAAGCGGCGCTTCAGGCGTGTGATACAGCGTCCAGCCGAAGCCAAGTGGCAGAAGCACCAGCACCGCCTCCAGCAACAACCGCCCGAAAACGTCCAACTTGCCCTGAGGAACAGAGGCGGCTGGAGAGGGGGGGCGGTTGTCGGATGTTCCTCCGTCCAAACCGCTCTCCTGCGAAGGGAGAGGAGGCCTGGCCAAGGTTGGCTGGGCGCGCCCTGGCCAATACGTAATCGTGAGTGCCACCGTCGTTGCCGCTACCGTCAGCCAACCAAACCACAACACCGTGCCGAAATGGCCAAACCAGCCCCATATACACACCCCCAGGGCCAGAATCAGAAGCGGCCAGCCCAACAGGCGGAACATGAATTTCTCCCGCCTCGTCGCCGTCCGGCGCAACAGAATCTTGCCTTCACGCTCGCTCGCCAGCGCCAACAGCATGAAGCCGCCCAAACTCAGAGTCAGCACCAGCCAATGCCAGCCAACGATCAGATTCGGCATCATGACCCAACCCCTTTCAGAACGACCCAGCACAACGCAGAGGCCACTCCGGTCCATGCTGCTAGCCATGCCCAGGCACGGGTGGCGCTGCGGGCGTGGAATACCCACAGCAGGATCAGGAGGTAAATCAGAAAGCCAGGCTTGAGCGCTGCGATGCGGCCTTGCACATCCGGCGCGGACATGAACAGCGCCAGCAGCAGCGTGGTCAGTGCCGATGTCAGCGCGTAGCCGCCGAGCGTCGCGGCCAGGGTGCGAGAGGCTACGCTGACGCGATGGCGCACCATCGTGCTCAAACGGGAATAGACAGGGATAAGCATGGTCACTGCCTCCCTGCCGCGAAGATGTTCGCCGCAACCGACGGCGTATCGGCCTTGATCCCGCGTCGTCCCAGCTTCCAGGCTATTGTCCCGAACATCGCTGCCAGCCCGAACATCGTCAGGTCGAAGCCCGCCAGCGGCCAATCGCCAGCCACAATCGTCACCCCCAGATGTCTATCAGTTGTCAGCGCATTGACCACAGGCACCAGCCCGAAAGCTCCTGTTGCCAGCCACAGGGTTTCCACCCAGGCGCGTTTTTCCGGGCGCAAAGCGGCATAGCAGAATAGCCAGCCCCAGACGAGGAACATCGCATGCAACTCCCACGCGGCGCGCTCGGCCATGGATACCGGCAGCAGGCGGTTAGCCCAGAAGTACGCGGCAACCGCCACCGGCAGGCCGGCCAGTACCGCAACGTTCAGGCAGGCCATCAGGCGCAGGCCGAAGTGTTCTGGAGTGTCGCCCTTCGTATGTCGCGTCCGGCGTTTGACTACCCACAACACCATGCCGGTGGCGATCATGAAGCACCCCAGCAGGCCAGAGATGAAATACAGCCAGCGCAGGGGATAGGTGGCATACCAAGCTTCGTGCAGGGAGACGAGGGTGCGAAACCACGCAGTTCCCCCATCGTGCCCACCTACCACCGACAAGCGTCGGCCAGTGAAGGCATCAAATCGCAGTGTCGTCGAATCGGTGACTGTTCTCGTCAGTTCGGAGCCAAAAGGGCGCGACACATCCACCGACAACCCCTGGCCCTGTCTATGCTGAACCATGATCTGGCCGACATTACCTTCCCCGAAAACAGCCTCGGCTTCGGCAATCAACTGAGCCATTGGCACCTGCGGACGCAGTCCGATGGCTAGCTCGGCGGGTTTGGTTGGTGCATCGGGCTTGAAATGCGCAACGATATCCCCGGGTATCGGCAAATAATGCCCGCTGTAATACACCAGCCCGGTATAGAGGATCATCACGAAAAACGGCAACGCCATAACGCTGCTGACGTTGTGCGCGTCCAGCCATGAACGTTGGCCCTTGCCGGGGCGGAAGGCAAAAAAATCCTTGAATATTTTCTTGTGTACAATCACTCCGGTCACCACCGCCACCAATGCCAGAAAGGCGCAAAGCCCGGCAAGATAGATACCGGTCATCTCGTCCATGTAGTGGAACTGATGGTGCATACGGCGAAAAGCCACACCGCCTTCGGTCTCGCGGACTTCGGGACGCAGCACTTCTTCGCCGGTCAATGGGTCAAACCACTGCGGTCGAGGATTGGGAAAAGCACGAACCACCAGATGCGTCCGGCTGGCTACATTGTCCGGCTGGTTTCTGATGTGGGCTGGCTTGATCTGCCACAGTCTGGCATCCGGAAATTGCGCAATCAGCAGGTCCAGCGCCTGTTCGACTTGCTCTGCTTGTGGCGCCTGTTGCAAACCGACTTCCAGCGGTCGCTCCGGCTCCATCCAGCGGGTAATGTCGTACATAAAGTACGAAGCCGTACCGGTGACGAAGATGAAGAAGATGGCCCAGCCCGTCACCAGGCTGCTCCAGGTATGCAGCCAAGCCATGCTTTGTCGAAAATACGTTTTCATTGATCGGAGTCCTGTACGGTAGTACCCCCCGCTTGCTAGCGGCGGGTGCATGATTGGCTCGATCAATAGCTGGCGCGCAGCGTCAGCATGACGTTGCGCGGCTCACCGTACCAGTTGCCGTAGTCAGCCGTGCCGACTACCTGGTAATAGCGTTTATCGAACAGGTTGTTGACGTTGAGCGCCAGCGTCCATTGCGGGTTGAAGCGGTATTCGGCGAAGAGGTTCACCAGCCCCCGGCCAGGTTCGGTGAACTCATAGTCGACAGTCGGTCCATCGTACAAACCGCTGACAGAATTGAAAGTACTAGCCGATCCGGACACATACGTCTTGCTCTGTGCCGTCACGCCGCCACCGACCTTCAACCCGGTCAGTTGGCCACGCAGTTGATAGCTGGTCCACAGCTTGAACAGGTGTTCCGGTGTAATGGTGCTGAAGACCCCTTTGCTTTGTCTGTCTTCGTTGTCGTTGTAGGTATAACCGAGCGCAAGCTGCCAGCCGGGGAGGATTTCACCGCTTATCTCGGTTTCGATGCCCTTGCTGACGCGGTGGCCAGTATCGAGGAAGCAGCAACTGCTTCCCAAGTCGCCCGATGTGTTGGGATAACTAGGGTCTCTGACTGCCGTTCCCTTGCGGTCAGTTTTGTACAGAGCCAGCGAAGTGTTCAACCTGCCGCCGAAGTGCTCACCTTTGAGACCGATTTCATGGCTGCGTCCGGTGATCGGATCAAGAGGGGAGCCAGGAAGAGGTCCAGCGAGATTGGTTGATTGCGACTGGTAAGTATCAGCAACACTGGCATAGGTAGTCCAAGAGTTGTTGATGTCATATGTGACGCCGATGTGCGGAGTAAATACCGAGTCATCCTTGCGTGCAATCTGGCTAAAGGAGGTTACCAACCCCGAAGGCACTCCATACATATACTGTGTCTGTTTGAAGTCGTACCAACTCAGTCGCCCACCGAGAAGAAGAGTCAAGGGGTCGGCGATTTCCAGCGCCAACGATCCGTAAAGCCCTTTTTCTGTCCGGTCCTGATCGCGATCAGAGAAGGGATAGTACGGATCCGACGAACCATACCGCGCAGGATCGAAATTAAAAATTTCCGCTTCTATACGATTGTTACGGCGTGCGCCGGTTAGCGATAGCTCAAGGTCACTCCTGTTTGCCCCAAGCATCAAACGGTGCTCACGCCCAAACATTTGAAACTTCCCTTTGAGCACAGCATCAATGGTGCGTTGTGTCTCGGGGTAGTGGTAGGAGGCGCCGCCCCAACCGCTGGCAAAGCCGGAGCCGGTCAGAGGGTCAATAGCCCCTAGAAAAAGGTGGTCCTGGCGATAACTGTCGACATGGGTACGGGATACCTCGACGCCCAGAGACCAGTCCTCACCGATCGTTTGGTCTACACGGGCAAAAAACGAGTGACGCTTTCGCAATGTGTTGTCGTCAGACGAGTTTCCGAAGAAACTGCGCGGTAGTCCAAGATCGTCGCCATTGCTGTAGCGCGGAATGCCGAAGCTCCAGAATGTCGCATCATGGCGATCATAGTGGGCGCCGATTGTGAGCATGGTACTGTCGGTCACATCTGCCTCGACGATGCCGTAAAACACCTGCTTGTCACTGTCGGCGTGGTCATAGAAAAATTCGCGATCTTCCAATGCGGTGACGAAACGGCCACGAACACGGCCATCCAGAGCCAGTGGGCCGCTGATGTCGACCTCAGTGCGGAAGTTGTTCCAGCTTCCGGCGGAAAGCATGCCCTTGAACTGAAAGTCGTGCGTCGGCTTCTTGCGCACCAGATTGACGACGCCGCCCGGATTCCCCGACACGCCGTACAGCGCATCCGAACCGCGCAGCACTTCGACGCTGTCGTACAAGGCCATGTCGATCTGCTCGGTCACCCATCCATTCGAGAGTGAGCTGTTGCCGTCGATCTGGAAGTTGCCGATCTCGAAGCCACGGGAATAAAAGTAGGAACGCGAAGTGTCGTACAACTGATGCACGACGCCGGGTGTCTGCTCCATGACGGATTCAAGCGTGCTCAACCCTTGATCCTGCATCCGCTGAGCGGTCATCACCGTAACCGATTGCGGCGTTTCGCGCAGGCTCTGGCCCTTGCCATAGGTGGAGCTGCCACTGCTGTATGAACCCGTTCTCTCGGTGACACCAATCCGCTCGGCTGCGGCCATTACGGTAACTGGCGCCAGCAGTGCTTCGCTTCTCCTGTCGACTACCGGTGCTGGACGCACGCTCAGCGTCCCGCTTTCGGTTACGACCAACTCCAGCCCCGTGCCGATCAGCGCCTGTCGTGCGGCATCCGTGGTGCTGAAGTTGCCGCGCACCGGCGCACTGGTCTTGCCGGCGACCAGCG
>NZ_JBLJDO010000025.1:0-31137 GCF_059410345.1 Sulfurivermis sp.
ACCGGCCTGTTTGGTGGCGGACTCCACCACCAGCGCGCCCGTCAGCGTGTATTCGGCGGACTGCTCCACCTGCTGCCAGGTGTATTCATCCGACCAATCCAGATCGTCGGGCAGGGTCAGCGGCGTGGTGCCGTCGGTGATCGTGATCGTCATGAGATCAACTGCGAGTCCCGCAGCGCCTCCAGCAGGTTGTTTTCGTCGCCGGCGGCAACGCGCACTGTTTTGACGCCGCCGGCGGGCAGGCGGAAATTGACGTTGACGGTGCCGACGCTCGTCGGCTGCGTGGCGGTCGCGCGGCCGTCGCCGGCGGCGCGCTCACGCTGCTGCTGGTATTTGTCCATCGCCGCGTCCACGCGCCGCAGCTCGCGCTCGAATTGTTCACGGAAATATTTATCCGCACCGAGTCCATAGAACGCGGGCATGTTGACCAGCTGCGCGATCTGCGCCTGGAGGCGCTGCCGCTCCTTCTCCAGCTCTTTCTCGCTGAGGGCTTCGTAGTTGATGGCTTGGGCGCCGCGCTCACCGCCTGCGCCTGCGGCCTCGCGTGTAGCATCGGCCAGGTCGCGCTGAGAGCCTGCTGTGTCGTCGGCCTGGACGGCCAACTCGCGCAGTTTGCGGCGGGCATCCTCGGCCTGTCGCGCCTGCTCCGCCAGGGCGGCTGCGGCATCCTTGGTGGCGTCGCCGACAACACCCTGCTGGCCGACCAGGCGGTCCACTTCTTTTCCGTAGCCAAGGATCGCGCCCTCGGCCTTGACCATTGCGATCGCTGCCTCATCGCCCGAGGCGATGGCTGCCTGCGCCCACTTGAGCCACGCCTGTTTCTGCTCCTCCAGCGTGGTGCCGCCGTATTTGATCACCTGGTAGGCGTCGCGCGCACGCTTCGCCGTCTCCATCAGAGCGGCTTGGCTGGTGATCCCAAGTTCCCTCATGGCTTCATCGACCGACTGGATACCAGGCGTCAGATCCTCGACGCGGCCCTTGGCGGACTTCATGGCCAACTCCAACTTCTTGCCCGCCAGCTCGCCGGTCTTGCCCATCGCCTCGATGCGCTCGCGGATGGCTTCTGCTGCGGCCAGGGTGTCGGCGCTGCCGATGGCCTGCGCCAGGGCATTACCCAGGGCCTGCATACGCTGCTCGCCGCTGATGCCGGTCTGCTCGACGGAGAGGCGGATCGCGTCTACCGCAGCGATGGCCTCCTGCGCCTTCGGGCTGATGCGTCCCAGCTCCACCTCGGCAGTCAGTCCGAGGCGCTTGAACGATTCGGCCAGTACCAGGTCATTGATGTGGGTGAGTTGCTCGGCGCCGGCCTGGCCGGAGGCAAATGCTGCCGTGAGGGTGCCGCTGAACGCCGTCAGATCGGCGGCGTTCATGTCGGCGATGGTCTTGGCAGCAGCGGCGTCCAGTTCGCGGGCCTTGTCGCCGGCCTGTGCGTAGGCCAGCGCCAGGGCGCGCACACCATCGGCGCTGGTGAGGTCGATGGTGGCCATCGCGTCATTGATGGCCTTTCCGGCGCCGGTACCGGCGGTGCCTGCGGCGTTGAGCTGCGCCACCAGGTTGGCGGCGGCCTCTGCGGCGGTGTCGGTCGCAGCGGTAGCCTGATCACCAGCGGCTTGGCTGGCATCGCCGTACGCCTTCGCAGCGGCGGCGGCCTGTTGCGCTGCCGGGATCAGGCCGCCCTCGTAGCGATCGACCACGTCGGCAGCCATCTGATCGGCGACCTCCATGTTGCGTTTGATTCGCTCGAACGCAGCGGCGGCGCCGTCGCCGCCGATCTTTACGCCGTCCCACAGGGCGCCCATGTTCTCGACCGCAGCGGCGATCTTGATCGACAGGATTTCCAAGCCGCCGATGAACGGCTTGATCCAGTCGTTGACGACAATCTTGCCGGCTTCGGTGAGGTTGGTCAGCGCCGGGATCAGCGCCACACCGAACGCCGTTTCAAGCTCGTTTATGTTCTTGTTAAGCGATGCGGTTTGGCCCTCGATGCCGGCCAGGGCCTTCTGCGCGTTGCCAGCCTGCGCTTCCGTTTCTTTCAGGATGCCGTTGAACTCGGCTTGTATCTTCTCCGCCTGGGTGAGGTTCGTGGCGCTCTTGCCGATGGACTTGGCGTACTCCTCCCACATCTTCGCCACGTTCTTGGTGACGCCGGCGTTATCGACCAGGGTGGAGTTTTCGTTCTTGAGGCCTTCCGTTGCGGTGAGTACCGCCTCGGACATGGAGAGGTGCGCGGCACGGTTGAACGCCGCCGCGTCCTTGAGTCGCTCCAGGGTGGCAACCGCTTGCTCTACGTCGTAGCCACGTGACAGCAGGTTCTGCAGCGACTTGCTCGCATCCGAGACGGTCATCAGACCATCGGCGGACAGCTTCTGCGCTTCCTGGAAGGCGCGGCCGATACCGACGCCGGTATGCTCCGCCACCGCCTCCAGGCCGCGGAACGATGCCTCGGCGGCGCGGACGGCCTGCACCGAGTCCTTGACGAACTTGCCCAGCGCAGCGGCTGTCAGCAGGCGCGCCAGTTCCGCCTGCAGCTGGCTGGCGAGGTCTTTGGTTTTGTCCATCCCATCGCGCAGATCGTCGGTGGGATCGGGCAGCTCCTTGCCGGCCTGATCGGCCAGCTCGCGCACCTCGCCTGATAACTGCTCGACGTTCGCCAGGCCCTCAACGAGGGCGCGAATCTTGAGTGCCAGTTCGAGGTTGTTGCTCATGGTGCGAGGTGTCTGTCCTGTTACGCGAGAGGGGCGCGCGGCCCCCTCCCTGGTTGCTACGGTGTGACGCGTTACTGAACGATCGACGCCTTGAAGTAGCGGCTGAGACCGGCGCCCTGGGTGTCATCGGAGAGCACCTTGCCGGTCAGCTCCAGGCCGGCATAGTCGTCGCCGATCAGGTCCAGGCTGGCGGCCGGGCCGAAGCGCAGGCGGTGCACGTTGATGACGGATGCCTTGCCGCTGCGGGCCTCGTTGATGCCGTCGAACATCAGCTCATACTCGCCGGCCGCCTGGGTCAGCGCCTGCACCACGTCCTGGCCGGGGTGGCTGTAGGACACATGCACGGTTGCAGCGTCAGCGATGGTTCCACCGCTCGCCGGGAACCAGATACCAGCCGGACGCACTTCGTAGTCGGTGCCGGCGGTATAGGTTGTGGTGTCGGTTTCGTCCTTGACCACGACGGAGCTGGGAGCGACGTTGGCCAGCGGCACCAGGGTGCCCAGCTTGACGGTGATCGCCTCGCTGGTAACGCTGCCGGCCGCCACGGCGCTGCTGTCGCCGTACAACGCCAGGGCCAGATTGTCCGGGCTGAGATCATGGAGGGTGATCTTCGCCTCGACGCCGGTGATGCGGCGCACCTCGTTGCGCGTGCCGCCGCCGGCGCTGGTGTAGTCCATCAGCTCCTTCTGCTCTTCGGTCACGGCGAAGTTCAGCGCCGAGACATTACCGATCGGCACCAGGCCGCCGGAGCCGTTGCGGTCGCGCAGGTAGATTTTGCCGACCCCGATGTAGCTGTAATCGCTGGTAGTGCCCTGCATGGTGGCTGCCCCTCCTGGTTAAACGATTGCGCCGATGCCGTTGGCTACCAGCCACTGGGCATCGCTATCGCACACGGTGATCACTTCGTCGGCCTGATGCTTCTTGCCGGCGTGGGTATGCGCCCGCTTCAGCTTCACATCGACCATCTTGGCCGCCTTCTTTTCGGCGGCGTCATTCTGCTTGGCCATCACGGCTCTCCTCTCATTTGCTGTTTGATCGTCCAGCTCAGCGGGTAGTACCCGTAGCCCTTCGAGTAGCCGGCGCGCGGCGGATTGACGGGGCGCAACCGGCGCAGGTCGGCGCTCGGCTTCCAACCACTCAAGGCGCCGAACACGGCCTGGAGGATGGTGCTGGCATCCTCACGCGCCGCCTCGCCGCTGCGCACGCCGCGCAGATTGCGCACCACCACCACCGTGTGCCATACCTCATCCAGCTCGACGATGGCGCCATCGGCCAGCACCTGGCCGATACGGGGACCGCCGTACACCACATACACCGCCGGCGTTACCTGCTGCTCTTCGGCCACGCCCGCCAGGTCCGGTGCAGTAAAAACACGCGGCACCGGATTGAGCGCGGCGAGTTTCGCCTCCAGGCGCGCGACGATCAGCGGCTCGGCGGCGAGCATCAGAACCCACCCCCACCAAACACCTGGCGGCCGCCGTCGAAGTCGGCGGTGCCGGCGGTGCCTTCGGCGCCGCTGATGCCGAGGGAGACCACGCCCTGGGCGAGATTGCGCAGGAACTTGATCGCGTCGCCGTCGCCGCGACGCTGCGCCTTGTGGCCGCGCGAGTTCTTCGCCAGGCACAGAACGCTGAGCAGCCCCTTGGCGCGGTGGCCTTCGAACTCAACAGACTCCGCGGACACGTACACGGCCGGCGCGGTGCCGACCAGGTTGCGAATCGACTCCGGCGTGATATCTGGCATGGAGTCGACAGTGCGCAAACGCGCCTTGAGCGCGCTTCCGTCGACAACGTCAATCAGCCCCTGTTCGAGTTCGCTGAGCATCAGTACTTATCCCAGTCATGCCCGCTGACGCCGGTGCGCAGCACCGGGCGGCCGGTGGGCGTGGCGACGGCGGTATCCACCGGGCCGAGACTCGCTTTGCCGTTGGACAGATCGCGCAACCAGGCAACGGCGCGGTCGTAGCGATCCTTGACCGTGTCGGTCGCAGCGTCTTCCATCAGCAGGAAGCGGCTGATGTCCATGCACGCCTGGCCCAGCTCGCTGCCGGCGATGAGTTCAGCGGACAGCGGCAGCGGATAGCGCGGCGCCAGGTAGCTATCGATGCGCTTGCTGGCCCGGTTGAGCACGCCCTCCAGGCGCAGCAGGGCCGCATCCGCGGCGGCGATCTCCTCGGCCGTGTACGCGCTGCGGTCGCCGGCCTCGATGGTGAGGCGCAGCAGATCGCCGGTGACGCGGTTATCCTCAGGCGCGGCGAGCTGGGACAGCTCGGCGGCGCCGAAGAACAGCAGGTCATTGGGCGTGGCGTAGGGCATGGGTTACTGCGCGCCCTTCTTCTTGCCGGCAGGCTGGGCAGCGGTCCCTGCTGCGGCGGGGGCACCAGCTCCTTCCGCCTTCTCTTCCTGGTCTCCAGCGGCCTTCGCTTCGCTCTCGGAGGTGTTCTTTTGTTCGTCGGCCTTCTCAGCAGCAGCCTTCTCAGCAGCAGCCTTCTCAGCAGCAGCCTTCTCAGCAGCAGCCTTCTCGGCAGCAGCCTTCTCGGCAGCAGCCTTCGCGGCAGCAGCCTTCTCGGCAGCAGCCTTCGCGGCAGCAGCGTTCGCGGCGGAGTCATCCATCGGCTGCAGCACACCAGGACGCACGTTGGCCGCTTCCTTTGCGCTCATCTCCACCACGTCGTTGTCGGTGCCGGGCTTGTAGCGCTTGCCGTTATGGCGCAGGGTGTCGAGTACTTTGTATTTCGGCATGATCTACTCCTGGAAATTGGGTGGCCGTCCGTGGCCTGTGCCGTCAGCACAAATCCTTTCTTGTTGTGCGTTACGCGCTCGGGATGACGTCGGTGAACAGGAAGCCGGCGTGCATGCCGGTTAGCACCGGCTGGTACTCATCCTTGGTCGGATAGACCCACACGTCGTGATCGCGGTCCTGCCAGGGCGCTTCCACCAGCGGGTGGCCCTTGAGGTAGTAGGTGTAACCGAAGCTCGGTACCTCGATGTCGCCCTCGCCGTCCACGCTCGGCACGTAGGCCAGGATGGCGACGTTGCCCCAGACATCGGAGAAGGCGTCGTCGTCGCTGGCATTTGCCGGCAGGTACACGTCGTCACCCACGGCGATCTTCTTCACGCCGAAGTAGGCAGCGAGCTGATCGCGGGTCACCATCTCCGGCTTGTTCGCACTGCCGGCGAACACCTGGGCGATTACCTTGGCGTTGCGGCGGGCGGCGTTGTAGACGTTGGGACCGAGCACCAGGACATTGCCGCGGCGGCCGATGCGGGAGCGGATGACCATGTGAGCATCGTCCATCTGCTCACCAGGCTTGGAGCCTGCGTCAGTCCACTGGTCGGTACCGGACAAAGTGTCCTTGTTGTCGGTGGCGTAGTTCGCGGCATTCTGGGCGATCTGCGCGGCGCGGTACTCCTCCTCGCGGCGGATGATCTCCATCGGCACATTGAGCGCACGACGGCCGAGGTCGATGCCCGGAACGGCGTTCGCGTCTTCCAGGTTCTCGAATGCCACCTGACCAGCCAGCGCATGCTGGATCAGGCTCACGCTGTCGGAGCTGTAGCCGACAGACACGCGCTTCTTGGCGGCGCCCGGCGCGCGTTCGGTGTTGTAGAGCCGGAACGCCTCCTTGCCGAATTTGACGATCTTCGCGCCGCGCTGATCGATGGGGGCGCGGGGAAACAGAACGCGGCCGGCGCGCTCGACATCGGGATTGCCGTAGCCGCGGGCATGATTCGACAGCACCGGGTCGATGACGCGCGCCTGGCGCGGACTCATGATTCCGGCCATGCCAACCAGCGAGAGACCAGCCATACCATCAGGCAGATGGACGGCGGCCACGGCGGTGGACGGCTCGACCATGAAGGCCAGAGCGGCAACCACCAGGGCGGCGCCGAGCAGAGAGAAGAATACGGAACGCTGTTTCATGGATTAAATTCCTCTTGGTTGATGGCCGTTACACAGCGCTCAGGGTGACGCTGGTGTTCTCGATGACTTCCCACTCGGTGGCGCTCTTGTAGCCGAGCACCAGTTCATCGCCGGCGGCGTTGTACGTTGCGGTGTTGTTGGTGCCATCGAAGGTGACGCCGGCGGCGGTGGTCAGCACGACGGTGCCGCTGCTCAGGGTGTCCAGCTTGATGCGCGCCTGGCAGCCCGGCTGCGGTGCGGCCAGAGTCAGGCCGGCGATACCGGTACCGCCGTCGATCAGGGCGATGCCGGAGATCGGAACCGCGCCATCCGCGCTGGGACGGGTGATGTCGTTGCTGGCCAGCACCTGCGCCAGCTTCGCGCCATCGGCGATGGTGGACGGCGACGCAATCACCAGCACCTCCACCAGCTGGCCGGCAGCGGTTGCGGCCTCCAGAGCGCGCGCCACCACCGGGCCATCGACGGCGGTGACCGCGCGGCCCAGTGCGTCGGACTGCAGGTTGGCATCCACAGCGAACGCGGCGCCAGATTCGACGATGGCGGTACCCAGCACGGTCATGCCGACCAGCTCGCCGACCTCGGCATCGGAGATGTAGACGCCCTTGGCGTTGCCATTGGCGCCACAGATGGTGCCGTTGGCCAAGGCAAAGCGGTGGGCAGTGATTGCGGCAGCAGCAGCCACCGACAGACTCAGAACAGGAACGGCTTGGCGACCCATGATGGTATGTCCCTCAGTTTGTGGTTGGGGTTAACGCCCGGCGCTGACTGCGTCGACCGCTTCGTTGTAGGAACAGCCGTGCTTCTTCTGGTACGCCACGGCCTTGCCGTGGATGGCCATCGAATCAGCATCGACTGCATAGCCCTCCGGCGCGGCGAACTCGGCATCGCCGGCGGCGGCATCGACCTCTTCACCAGCGCGCGAACCGCCCAGGTCGATCTGCTTGGGCAGCGCGGCCATGAAGTCACGGAACCAGGTGAGCGCGGGCTTGGTGACCTTTATGGCCTTGTCGCCTTCGCCGGCGGAGAACTCGAACTCCATCGGTTCACGCGAGAGCTGCAGCATGAAGTCGACAGCGCCCTCGGCCTGGGCCGGAGTCAGGCGGCCGGCGTCGATGGCCTCGTTGATGTTGGCGCTGAACTCCGCACGCAGGCGGTTCTCGCGTTCGGTCTGGAGCTGCTGCTGCAGCGTGGTCTGCTGGGCGGTGAACTCGGCCTGCGCTTCGGCGCGGGCCTCGGCACGCGCCTCCTCACGGGCGCGCTTCAAATCTTCTTCGGTGAGCATGGATACGTCTCCCTGTTGAGTGGGTGCGGAGAAAGAGGGGGAAGCGGGGCGATCTTCGATGCGCTGCTCGGTGGCCAGGTCGGCGAGGTCATCCACCTCCCAGGCGGGCATCACGCGGTCGGCATCTTCCTGGCCGTACTTGTCGATCAGGAACTCACGCATGCGGCGCATCATCCGAGCCAGCAGACTCGGCACGCGCCATTCGTCAGCGGAGAAGTCGATGCACACGCCGTCGGTGGCGGAGTAGCTCAAGGAATCGAGCGGGATGGCCGGGCGCTTCGCGCCCAGGAAACCGACATGGTCAATCAGCCAGCGACCGGCATCCTTGACGACACGCACGGAGCGATTGCGGTAATGCCCTGCCTCGACCGAGGCGGCGAACTCCGGCGCAACATCCTTGAATTTGGCATAGAGGGAATTGCCGACGCGCTTGAGCTGGTCGGCCCAGCCGAATGCCGGATCATTGTGCTTGGGGTGTCCCACGACGATTGGAGCCTTCCAGCCAGACGCATGACTCTCGACCATCTGGTCGAGATCGGCGGTGGAGAATTCGTGGGTACTGCCGTCGCTGGCCGTGTGCGTGCCGGCGCGGAAGACCTCGACCCAATCATTGAGCCCCGTGGGGCTGTCTTGCTGTGTGCGCTTGTTCATGAAGCGCACTATGCGGGAGGGGGAGAAAAACGATCAGGGGGAAATGCTTCCCCCTGAATTGTGCTGACTGCTTTTTATAGGCTGCGGATGTCTGCGGAAGATGTCAACAGGTGGAGAGTGGAACAGTACGAACCGGAAAAGCTGATGATGATTCTCGGCACGATCAGGAATGTCGTGCTCATCATGACGTGCGGCGCGACGGTCCTTGGACTGTATTACATGAGCCGCTCCTGGCACAGCCTATGGCCGCTGGTGATGCTGCTGTTCCTGGGCTCAATGAAATTCGTGCGCGATTAACGCTTCCCCAGGGTGGCTTTGATTTCCTTCAGGATGGTTGAGAAGTCATCAATGGCAATCCGCACATCGGCAGACGAAACGTGGCGGTGATCGTTGGGGACATTGAAGGCGCGAATTTCGGTTTCGTCCACTGGCCGCCCGCCCATGCAAGACACAAGATTGTCATACCGTTCTTTCAATTTTCCTTCCAGCTTCTTAATCAATGCCTGAGAGTGTGACGCCATGACTACCTCCTTAACCGAATTAAGAAAACTTGCCCACATCGCAGCAGAGCGACTTGAGACCCTGCGCGCAAATCTGGAAGAGCCGCTATCGCCATCACGCATGCTGGACCTGCGTATCTGCGTCAGCGACACGATCACCCCTCTCGCTGTCGCGAGCGAGCTATTGGACGATGGTGAGCTGGAACAGGGCGCCGATAAACCGCCTGCAAAATAACGGCTATCGTAGCGGCGCCAGATACTCGGCGCCGCACTTCTCGCAAACAAATGCCCGGTGACCTTCGAGGCTGACCCGAACAAACCGCCAGCGATGTCCTAGCAGCCGGCAACGCAGCTTCTTCAACCAAGGCATCCCGCTTCCCTTATACACAACCAGACACCCGGAGACGCCTCTGTCCTACACGGACTGGGGGGCCCTATTTTTTTTCAACCTCCCACCGAGAACCTGATCTGCGCTTTTTTTAAAGCCGACCGGCGCGATGATGAACACATTGACGGTGACGTTGCCGCCCGCCGTCACGTTGCCGTTCCCTTGTATCGTCTGCTCCATCTACAGCTCCTTTACTTTTTCTTCTTCGTTCCCTTTTTGGCAGGGGTATCGACCGACACCCCGCCGACATTGACCCCGGAGACGTTACCGCCTGCGGTGATGTTGCCGTGGCCGGTGACGTGCTGGGTGGGCGAGCCTTTCACCGCGTAGGCCGCGCGCACGAACGCTTCAAGCGACTCGCGGGTCGGACAGTGTTCAACCACGTACCCGCCCAACGCTCCGAGCTGCTCGGGGGTGAACTGGACGCCAAGCGCGCCCTCCAGCTCTCGCAGCCGCACAAACGCTTCCGCCATCCGCTGCGCCCCGGACATCGCCGCCAGGGCCGCGTCCTGCGGGCCGAACAGCCCCCACCTCACGCCGGTAATGACGTACTGGTAATCGAATCCGGTTCCTGCCTCAACCAGTGCGGCCAGGGCCTCGGCCGGAATTTTGGACCCTTTCTCCCAAGCGATCACTGAGCTTTCAGCGACGCCGCAAATATCAGCGACCTTGGCGTGACTCAGCTTGGAGCGCTGCCTCTCTTCACGAAACCTAGTGTTAGAAATAGCCATACCGTATTGACACTAGCGAAAACGCTAGCCATACTCTCCACACGCTACACAAAACGAGAGCCTTACGGCTCAAAAAAGGCGGCCCTGCCAGACCGCCACCGTACAACCCAAATTGGCGGCGCGCCGCCAATTTGAAACAGGAGGTCCACCCATGCACTGGGCAGACATCAACGCCGCCTTATATAAGGCCGGGTCTTCGCCGACCCAGGTGGCACGCGATCTCGGGGTCAAGCCCGCGACCGTGTCCATCGTCATCCGGCGCAAAGAGTCATCGTACAACATCGCGTCCTATCTGTCCGTGGTTACGGGCATCCCCCTCAACCGCCTGTTCCCCGACGGCCGCTACAACGAGCCGCCCAAGTCAAAACGGCAGCGCGCTGCCGTTTTGCCCCCCGCCAAGGGGAGGGCCGCAGCATGAGCGCCCCCGTCACTCTCAACCTCACCGAGGCCGAGCTGCTCCAGCTGTTCATCGCCGTCTGCGACAGCGGGATTCTCGCTCGGGACCGTGGCGATCTGCTCAGGTCGGTTAAGTTGATCAGTCTTCATACTCGCCTGACAGACAGCTACCTCGACTGGCTCTCCAAGTCAAAACGGCGGCGCGCCGCCGTTTTGACTCCCGCCAAGGGGAGGGTTGCAGCATGAGCGCCCCCGTCACTCTCACCCTGACCCAGGCCGAGGTCAGCCTGCTGCTGGACGCCCTGTACGACGCCGACGACAAGCTGAGGCATTCCATCGCCCTGTTCACCGACGACAAGGGCAACGTCCTGCCCTACCTCAACGACGGCACACATCAGTACGTCGCCCAGAAGCGCCAGGCACTGGAGGCGAACGCACTGTTGCGCCGCAGTCTCATCGTCGTCTGGCGCCCCAACCAGGAGAACGCCGCATGAGTCGCTCCAAGTCCATCAAGGCCTTCTGCATCGACTGCATGGGCGCTGGCCACAACACCAACACAGCTGACCTCGTGCGCGAATGCCCATCGACCGCGTGCCCGCTCTACCTGGTGCGCCCCTATCAGACCGGAACCGGTCGCCGCTCCCTCGCCTCGGCCGTTCAGGGGCGGTGCTTCATGTGCGTCGGTGGTGATGACGACCCGCGCCCGAGCCCGAAGGTGCGAGTTCGCGATTGCGAGTGCAAAACCTGCCCCCTGTACCCGGTTCGTCCCTGGCAAAACATCACTGGGCGCGGAAACAGCCGGGCGGACACCGGCCAGAGCGACACCTGACAACGAGGAACCCCATTCAAAGTAATTCAAAAGTTATTTGGCGCGAACAACCAACACCAAGGCAGCGGATCGATGGACAAAACCAAGAATAGTGGCAATGAGCCCACGTTTCACAACTACCTTCCGGAGGCGCGGCTGGCCGAGGTGGCAGCTACCCGCCGCGCCGCCCTGGCGCGTCGTCGTCAACAAACGGATCAGGTCCTGGAAACGGCCACGCAACAACATCCGCATCCATCAGCCTCTGGTACGCCCGGCCCCCTTCGGAGGCGGCCGTTCGATACGACAGGTCTCGACACAGCAACGATTCGCTCAATACAGCGAGAAATGCGGCGCCGCGCGCTGCGTGACAAATTGCGCCGTACACCAGCAGGCGGCGATCTTGGGGGGCTGCCCAGGCTTTCTTTCGCGCCCGCTGCGTCGGGGTCGATGCAAGGAACTCCTCTATATAAGGCTGATGCTCCCGCTCCCATAGCAGCCAGTTCGCCAGCCCGGCGTCTCGCAGGTCGTCTCGCAGCGCGTCTATCTCGGCGCTGGGAAGGCTGGCTATTAGTTCATCCACGAGCCCACGTGCTGCTGCTGCGTATCTCTGCATATCTCTCTCCCCGGTGTCGGAACGCGAGGGACAGTGTAGGCCGCAGGGAGGGCAAGGTCAGTGGCTAAACGCGGACAAAATTTCTCCAGCATTCAGCCCGATCTTTTCCAGCAACTGGCGGAGCAGGATGCGCTGGAGGCCCTGAGCGCGCATGACCTGGACATCGGCCCCGAACTGATGGGCGCGCTGAACCTCGCCATCCGCGAGGCGAAGAAGCGCGGCCTGTCCCGCGAACGCATCGTTGAGCGGATGAACCTCTGCCTGCCTGATCTGGAGAAGCCGGTCACCCTGCGCCAGCTCAACGCCTGGACGGCGCAATCGAAGGAGTACCACGAATTCCCCGCCCGCTACCTCCCGGCCCTGTGCTGGGCGACGGGCTCCATCGTCCCGCTGCTGGTTCTGGCGCAGGCCATCGGCCACGAGCTGGTGGATGCCCGTGACCAGGCCGCCCTGGCCCTGGGCCAGAAGCTGGTGGCGCAGGCTCAACTGTCGCGCGAAGTGAACGCGCTCAAACGCACCCTGGAGGGTTAAATCATGGCCGTCAAGAAAACCGCTGCAAAGCCCGCTATCAAGAAAGCCGCCCCGAAGAAGGCCGCGCCCAAGAAAGCGCCAGCCAAGAAACCAACGCCGAAGCCGGCGCCGACGAAGATCGCTGCGCCGCTCGCTGGTGAGCTGGTAGCCACCACCGACACTGCAACGCTGCCTGCAACCGTGGACAACACCATCCACGATGACGAACTGCGCGTCATCGCGCAGCGCGTCTCTGCCCTGCAGACGGAAACCAACTGGGATCTGCCTATGCACCGCGGCAATCCGCTGACCGGTGCTGACCTGGAGGCGTGGTTGGACAAGAAAGAGGATCAGGCTGCGGTGACAAGAGTAGAGCGCGGCATTGGCTACATGCTCAAGAAACGCGAGCTGGGCCACGGTGCGTTCATGGGATGGGTTAAAGATACAGGCAGAAGCCAGCGCAGCATCAATGACGATGTCCAGGTGGCCAGGATGTTTATTCATCTATCTGAGACAAATTGGCGGCGCGCCGCCAATTTGCCCCAACGCAAACAGGCCGCCCTAGCCTGCGCACCGGCCGACCTCCTTAATAGCATGTTCGATTCCGGCGTCCTGGACAATGCCGCCGACATGTCCCGCGAGCAGCTGCGCGAACTGATCGCCCTGCGAAAGGAAGTCGAGAAACAGACGGAGCGCGAGCACCACCTCAACGAGGTGATCCACAAACAGGACGAAGAGCTGCGCAAGCGCCGCGCGCTGCCCGAGCCGAGCCAGCATGCCGCCGAACTGCGCCGCGCCGTCCTGGACGAAACCGAGGCGCTGCGCGCCAACGCCTACACCCTGCAGATGGTGATGGACAAGATCGCGCTGCTGCCCTCCGACCTGCCGCAGGCGGAGCTGGACGCCATCGTCCACCCGCTGATGTATTCCCTTCAGGCGCTGCACATCACCGCCGCCTCGCTGCTCGACTACGGCCACCAGCGCTGCGCCGGGTACCACCGCGACGTGGATATCCTGCCGCCGCCTCTCAGCGATGAAGAAGTGCGCCGCGCCATCGAGGCGCATGAGGAGTTCCTCTCCGCCGCGGCGGAGCGCGCCGCCCATCGCCAGATGGATCTGTCGCTCGCCAAGCACGCCCGCAAGACCAAGGCCGCGGCATAACCCCACGCAAGGATCGCCACCATGCAGCAACTGAAACAGATCACCAACGCACTCGCCCGCGCCGAGCAGGCCGAGGACGCGGCAGCCGTCACCGGCCCGAAGAAGCGCAAGGTCGCCGCGCTGGTGGTGGTGATGCGTTACGTGCGCAAGCTGCGCGTGGCGCTGGGCTGCGACAGCCTCAACCCGGCCGCCGATCTGTTTGCGCAGCAGTTCGCGGCCGGGCTGCTGCCGGGTGCCGTTATCTCCGCGCTGGCAGTGCTGCGGCCCACCAAGAAGAGCCTGTGCCCGAACCGCGCCACGATCTATAGATGGGATGAGAAGTACGCCAAGCACCTGCAAGGGCGCGAGGCTGAGGCGGCGCCGCAGCACAAGGGACGGAAGCGCAAGGACTACGGCTGGGAGCTGCGCGCCCTGGCGCTGTATCACATCCCGAGCAAGCCGACCTATGGCGCCGTCGCCGAGCAACTGCGCGCCGAGGGTTTCGAGAGCGCCAGCAACGACCGCGTGCGCCGCTACCTCAAGACGATGCCGGCCACCCTAGGCCCGCAAAGCCCGCAGCGCGTCGGCAAGCACTACCACGACCTCAACCGCGGCCGCTACGTGCGCCGCGATACCAGCTGCCTGGAGGTGGGAGAGGTCTACACGATGGACGGCCACACCATCGACGACTACCTGGCGCATCCGATCTCCGGCGGCATCTGGCGCCCGGAGCTCACCGTGGTGGAGGACGTCCGCTCTCTCTATATCGTCGGCTGGTACCTCTCCGAGGCGGAGTCCACGCACAGCTCCATGCTGGCCCTGTCGCACGCCATGCTCTGCCACGACCACGTCCCGGCCTGGATGCACGTCGACAACGGCAGCGGCTTCAAGGCCAAGGCCATGAGCGATGAGGCGGTCGGCTTCTATGCCCGCTTCACCATTCAGCCGATGTTCTCCATCCCCGGCAACTCGAAGGGCCGCGGCCACATCGAGCGCCTGTTCCGCACCATCCGCGATAAGCACGACAAGCTGTTCGCTGCCGGGATGTTCTACTGCGGCGACGACATGGCGCCGGAGGTGAACCGCCGCCTGCACGACCAGCTCAAGCAGGGCAAGCGCGAGCTGCCGACCCTGGCGCAGTACCGCGACTCCCTGGCTCGCTTCATCGACCGCTACAACAACACCGTCCACAGCGCGCTGAACGGCCGCACGCCGGCCGAGGTCTGGGCCGAGCTGCAGCGCGTGCCGCTGGAGGTGCCGGCCGACGCCACCGTGCGCGAGCGCACCACCCGCACCATCCGCCGCGCTTCCATCGAGCTGCACAAGCGCGTGTACAGCCACACCGACCTGGCGCTCTACAACGACCGCGTGCTGCCGGTGGAGTACTCCATCCACGACGACGCCCATGTGTACGTCTACGACGACCAGGATCGCCTGGTGTGCGTCGCCGAGCTGGTAACCAAGGCCGACTACCTGCCGGCCTCGCGCCTGGAGGAACAGCGCCAGCGCCGCAAGGATGGCCAGCTCAAGCGCCTGCACAAGAAGGTGGCCGAGGTGGAGGCGCAGCACGGCAACGCCATCACCCACGACCAGCAGATGGAGAAGATCAGTGCGCTGCTGGAGCCGGCGCGCCCGGCGCCTGCCCTGGAGCAGGCCGAAGGCGAAACCCTGGATTTGCTCTCGCCCCTGTTGCGGGGCCGGGCAAAAGAAAAGGGAGACAGCCCGCTACGACTGTCCCCCTTGGATATCGACGGGGAGTAGACCCCGTCTGCGTTCACAACAAGAAGGAGTATAGCGCATGACCAAGCCCGAAGACATCAACCCGGCCGGCGGCAAGGCGGTCCCGCATCGCCTCGCCGTGATGGAGCATCCGACCGACTGGGCGCCTACCTACGACGCCGAAGACAAGCTCGCGGTGTGCCACATCATCGACTGGATCAACGCCGGCCAGACCCACGCCCCCGGCTACGCCAACCAGCGCAACCAGACCAAGCTCGCGCGCGCCACCGGCATCGCCCAGGGCACGCTGAACCCGATCCTGTTGGGCAAGTACGTCAGCTCGCCGAAGAAGCAACTCGCCACGCTGCTCGACTACATCGGCCGCGAATCGGCCCGCGCCGCCAACGTTCAGGTGCCGTTCGTGCCCACGTCGGTGCACCAGACCGTGGAATTCGTTTGCAAGCGTGCGCACCAGTATCGCGACGTGGGCATCGTCTCCGGCGAGGTGGGCGTGGGCAAGACCACGGCGGTGAAGCGCTACGCCGCCACCACGCCCAACGTCCTGCTGGTGGAAGGCTCGCCGGACATGAACGCCATCGTGCTGCTGCGCGAACTGGTGGACCTCACCGGCGCCGTGGTGCAGAAGTCGAATCGCTACGCCGTGGGGACCAAGAGCGAAATGTTCCGCGCAATCGTCAAGGCGCTGCGCGGTACCGACAAGCTGCTGGTGCTCGACGAAGCCGACAAGGTCGCCGACTCCGCCCTGGAGTATGCGCGCCGCATATCCGACATCGCGGAGATCGGCCTGGTGTTGGTCGGCACCGAGAAGCTCCGCCCGATGGTCGAAGACCCGCGGGGCAAGCACGGCCAGATTTCCAGCCGCGTCGGTTTCTGGCCGGCGGTGATTAAATCCATCAAGCGCGAGGACGCCCTGATGATCGTGCGCGCCGCCTTCGACGGCCGTGACGCGCCGAATGAGGAAATCCTGGACGCGTTCTGGCAGATGTGCGACGGCCGCGCCCGCGTGCTCGCCAAGCTGCTGCGCAACGTCATCGAGCTGTGCCTCGACAAAGGCCACGACCTGACCCCGCGCCTGGTGTTCGAGGCCGGCCAGCAGCTGATGGGCCTCAAGCGCCCGAAGGGGGTGTGATATGTACGCCGACGAATACATCGATCACTGGGGCGAGGTGTTCACCGCCCGCGACCTGTACCACCAGCACGGTGTCCGCTTCGACACGTTCCTGTTGGCGCCGCAGGAGATCCTGGACTCCATCGCCCAACTCCCGCCGCGCGTGGCCCCGCTGCTGCCGGCGCAGGCCGCCGCCATGCACCGCGACCTGGAAGAGGCCCTGGTGCCGGCTGGCGCACAGATGCGCGACAGCGGCTACGTGCAGCGCATGCGCCACCATGCCTATTCCGTCTCTGGCGACCGCCACAAGGATCGGAGGGTGCCGGCATGAACGCACGCTACTTTGTGGAACTGCTGCACCGCATCGGCAACGGCACCACCACTGTGGAAGACGTGGAGCTGGTGGCCCGTCTGCTGAAGCGCTGGATCGTCCTCGACGAAGCGCTGCCGGAACCGCTGACCGATGTGCTGGTGGTGTGGAGTGATGCCCGCTTCGATGCTGATGCGACCGTGGACATCGGCTACCGCAAGCCGGACGGCCGCTGGGTGCTAACCGGCACCGAGCCGGAGAAGGTCATTATGCCAACCCACTGGATGCCGCTGCCGCCGCTGCCCTTTGGTCTGGATGCACGCTACGGCGACATCCCGCTGGGTATGGAAGCGGGGATGCCGTCATGAGCGCGGTGGAGCTGCTGCATCACCTCGACGACGGCCCGGTGCTGCTGGTGTCCCTGTCGCCGCGCCGCTTCGAGGTGATGACCCCAGCCGCCGCCCGTGAGCTGCACGACCAGCTGCACGCCGCCCTGTTCACAGGATGGGTAGAGCGCAGCGAAACCCATCAACCGGCGCAGCTGCAGCTCATCGAAGGCGAATTCTGCGAGCTGCCGGGTTACCTGCAGAGGCAGGCGTCATGAGGGCCGCGCAGGGAGTCCCTGTCGTTGCCTGGTGCTGGCGCGGTGTCGGCTTCAGCGTCGGCCTGGGCGGCCTCACCGGCCTGTGGGGCGAGCCGTCCGGCTTGCTCGGAATCACGCGCTACCTGGTATCGCTGCACCTCAAGTCATCGATGGGGTTCAGCAGTGTGGTGTTCGTGCTCGGCCCGCTGCGTCTCTCGGCCGGCTGGAAGGTTCGCGCATGAGCGTGCATGGCGTCTGCCCGGAGTGCGGCGGTGTCCGTCCCATCGCCGAGTATCTGTCCGAGGCGCGGGCGCGCCAGGCGCTGCACGCGGCGCTGAAGCTCGATCCGCGCCTCGCCGATCCGGTGCTGGAATATCTGGCGCTGTTCGCGCCGGCCGGCCGCAAGCTGGCCAGCAACAAGCTGGTGCGCGTGCTCTCCGAGCTGGGCGAGCTGGTGGCCTCAGGACAGGTGGAACACAAGACGGTTGTCCACGCCGCACCGGTGGACTACTGGCGCATGGGCCTGGAGGAAATGCTCGCCGCGCGCGAGCGGCTGACGCTGCCGCTCTCGAACCACAACTACCTGCGCGCCGTCGTCGCCGGCATCGCCACCAAGGCCGGCGGCCGGCAGGAGCAGAAGCAGGAAGAGGAACGGCGCAATCCATCGCGCCGCACCGGCCAGCAGGGCGGCCCGGTGCAGGTAGTCGAGAAGGTGAGGTCCGGCCCGCCGGCGGACTGGAAAGAGCAGGCACTCAACAAGAAGGGAGGGAACAAAGCCGATGCGTGAAATCGACCGGGCGGAATTCAAGGCGCGGGTGCGCGAGATTCTCGCGCAGCACGTCGGGCCGGATGAGTGCGTTTCGATGTACCGACTCTATCAGGCCATCACCGGCCACCCGATCATCCCGATGCGCAAGGTCAACCAGACGCGCCTGGTGCGCTCGGTCATCGCCGAGCTCCAGGAGGATGGCGAACCCATTGTCCACAAGTCCGGCCCGGACGGCGGCTACTACACCGCCGAGAAGAAGGAAGAGATCGAACAGGAAGCCGCCTGGTTCCGCAAGCGCGCCCTGTCAGCTTTTCGCCGAGAAAAGATGCTGCGGCGTATCAGCAACGAAGAGCTGCTGCGCCAGTACGCCCTGGAGCTCAAGATCAAAGAGGATAAACAACCGTGAACATGCAACAGATTGAAACCCTCACCGCCACCTACGCCACCGAACGCGACGCGCTCGCCGCCCTGGTGACCGAGATGAACGACGCCATCGAGAAGGTCAAGCGCGCCCGCCTGGCCGCCATCAAGCAAGCGGTGCAGAAGGCCCGCCAGGCGCAGGCCGATCTCAAGGCCGCCATCGAGGACGGCAAGAGCCTCTTCGACAAGCCGCGCACCCGCGTGCTGCACGGCGTCAAGGTCGGCATCATCAAGCAGCGCGGCACCGTCGAGTTCGACGATGAAGCCAAGGTGATCGCGCGCATCCGGGCCAAGCTCCCCAGGGACCAGGCCGAGCTGCTGATCCGCGTCCGCGAATCCGTCCACAAGCCAGCCGTCTACGACCTCGCCGTCTCCGATCTCAAACGCCTCGGCATCCGCATCAGCGCCGACTGCGACGCCGTGGTGATCAAGTCCGTCGACAGCGAGGTGGACAAGCTGGTCAGCGCGCTGCTGGCCGAGGCCGCGCAGGACGTGATGGAGGCCGCGGCATGAGCGGCGTCACCTGCCCGAAGCACCAGACCGGCGGCGGGCCGTGCTACTGCCAGCAGATGCACACCTGCCGCTGTGGCGCCACGGTGGAGCGCAGCAAGACGGTTGAGTACCGAACCAAGGGCTGGCAGCCGCGCCGCGTGTGCAAGTCCTGCCACATCGAAGGCAACCTGCCGAAGAGCTGGAAATACGTCGGCTGAGGTGACGCGAATGAGCGAACAAGCATTCAACCCCGAAGAATACTGGGGTGCGCGGGAGTTTAAGGTTTGGGTTGTCAGCCTTTCTCAGACTGTCCGCAAGGGACGAAATAAGAGCGAAAAGCGAGACACCAAATACGTACGGGCTAGAACACTGGCTGCGGCTATTGAAACAGCAAAATTTTATTCTCTTCTCTCCGGTCGCATCCGTGCTCATGCCCGATTAGCTACGCCGACTGATCTCGGGGCAACTAGGGCATGAACGAATCCCCGCGCCAAGACGCCTTCCGTCATCAACTCTATCGCCTGCTCGTGGTTGGCAAGCGCGCGCTGCGCATGGAGGAGGAAGACTACCGCGCGCTGCTGGCGCGCCACGGCGCGAGCCTGATCGGCGACAAGTACTCCGCCACCACCATGACCATCGACGGGCTCCAGGCGGCGCTGTCCGAAATGCGCCAGAAGGGATTCACGCCCCAGGGCAAGACGCTGGCCAACGCCACCGACTGGCGCAAGCCGCGCATCGCCAAGATCACCGCCATCTGGTGTGCACTGGCCGATGCCGGCGTGATCAAGAACCGCGGCGAAGCGTCGATGATCAAGTTCTGCGCCCGCATCACCGGCAAGCCCCGCCTGGAGTGGGCGCAGGCCAAAGACCTCAACAACTGCATCCAGGCGCTGCGCGCCTGGGCCAAGAACACCGGCGTGAAGCTGGAGGAGTAATGAGCGAGCCGGCCGCCGATCTCGACCTGGTGAACCCCGACCTGCTGCCACCGCAGGTCCGGGAGCTGGTGCGCCTGATCGGCTTGCCGCAGACCCTCGCCCTGCTCAAGGCCCGCGGCGGCCGTCCGCTGGCCGTTGCCGTCCACCCGGAACAATGCGTCGCGCTCGGCACCATCCTGTCCCGCGCCGCACTCGCCGCCCTCTGCGAGGAACACGGCGGCACCACCATCGACCTCCCCAAGGCCGACAAGATCCACCTGCAGCTGCGCAACCACTACATCGCCGAAGCCCGCGCCGCCGGCGCCAAGAGCGGCCGCCAGCTCGCCGCCGAGCTGGGCCTCACCTGGCGGCAGATCAAATACATCAGCGCCGAAGCGCGCAAGACAGACGACAACCAGGGAGACCTGTTCTGATGACCACACAAGCCTGTCCTAAAGTCGAGCACACCTACACCAAGATCATGCGCTGCCCCGGCTGCGGCATCCCCATCACCGACACCAACGTCGGCGGATACCGCAGCTACTGCCTCAAGTGCGTCACCGCCATGCCGCCGCTGCCGAGCGAGCCGGGCGCCTACAACATCGCCGGGCAATACCCGGATTTTCGGTGGGAGCGTGCCGAAGCATGAGGCCACGCCACTACTGGACACCGGAGGAAGAGGCGGTCCTGCGCAACGAGTACGCCGATACGCTCACGGCGGCGTTGGCCGACAAGCTCGGCATCCCGGCGGAACTGGTTTACCGAAAGGCGTACCGCCTTGGCCTGAAGAAGAGCGAAGCGTTCCACGCTGGCCCCGAGTCGGGCCGATTGAAGCCGGGCAGCACCATCGGTGCCGGCAGCCGCTTCCAGAAGCGCGCCACGCCCTGGAACGCCGGCATGAAGGGGCTGCACATCGGCGGATATGAAACGCAGTTCAAGCCTGGCCACCGGCCGCAGAATGAGGTTCCCGTCGGCACTGAAGTGATCGGCTCCGACGGATACCGCAAGCGGAAGGTGCGCGATGATGCTCCCAAGGGCCGCGCCTACCGTAACTGGAAATTCGCCCACGTAATCCTGTGGGAGGAGCATAACGGCCCGGTACCGACGGGCCACGCCGTCACGTTCAAGAACGGCAACCGCGCCGACCTGCGCATCGAGAACCTGGAACTGCTGTCCCGACGCGAACTGATGCGCCGCAATACCATCCAGCGCTACCCGCCGGCGCTCAAAGACGCCATCCGCACCAACGCGCAGCTGCGCAGGCAAATACGTAAACGGGAGAGAGCCCATGAAGAATAAGATTGAAGACCTCCGCAACCATCTGTTCGAGACCATTGAAAAACTCAAGGATGACGAAAAGCCGATGGATCTCGACCGCGCCAAAACGATCGCTCAGGTCGCTAACACCATCATCGAGGCGGCCAAGACCGAAGTGAAGTTCATGGAAGTCGTTGGCTACAAACAGGCCCAGGGTCTACCCGGAGCCGGTTTCTTCGGTCGACCGGCGTTGGCACACCAAAGCGAGGAGAAAGAGTGATGACCGTCTGCACATTCTTGACCCATACACCCGGGCGGCACGAAGACGCCGAACTTCAGGGCCTGCTGGACGAAGTTAAACTTCGCACCGGTGAGGACTGGTATGCCGAAACAATAACGTTCAGTGGCAAGTGGCGCCTGTTCGGCGTCCGGATGTTCAACGAGCGAACCGTTCTGTATAAGCACCTGTGCCACGGCCAGTACAATGAGCTGATGTGCGTCAGCACCGCGCGAGAGGCGAAGTGCTACCTGCTGGGGATATTGGGCGGGCTGATGAAGCAGACGCTTGACAGCCGCACCGCTCAACCCGCAAGCTAACTCCGCCCACATCCTTGCCGGTCGGGGGGAAGCGTTTCCCCCTGACCACCTCACCCCCCGGCCGCCTAGTCTGGCGGCATGTCCAAGACACAACCCACCGAGAAGCGCCCCCGGCACTACGCCGCCGAGATCGTTTCGCTCAAGTCGAGCGAATCCCGCGCCGCTGCACTCGCGCGCGTACCTGGGATTTTCCGCGCCTGGGTGCGTGACCTGGTCGATGATTACTACTGGCGTCGCCGTCTACCGGCACAGCCGCCCGCTGCGCCCGCCGAAGAGGTATGGTGCGCACCACGCACCGCTGCTCCCGCTGATAAGCGCACCGGCCAACGGACCCTCTCCGGCCTGCGGGAGACGCTGGCATGACGCAGCTCTCCGCTAATTTCACTCTCGACGAATTCACCCGCTCGGAGGTGGCCACTCGATACGGGATCGACATCACCGTGCAACCCGGCTCCGCAATCCATCAGAACCTGATCCGCCTGTGCTCCACCATCCTGCAGCCGCTGCGGGATGCGCTCGGCCCGGTGCACGTCCTATCCGGCTATCGGCCCAGCGAAGTCAACAAAATGATCGGCGGCTCGCCTACCTCTCAGCACACCGAGGGCCTGGCCGCCGACATCATTGTGCCCGGAAAGTCGCACATGGAAGTTTCCGAGTGGATACGTGGCCACGTTCTGTCATACGACCAGCTCATCCTGGAGTTCGGTCAATGGGTGCATGTCTCGGCAGCACCGAAGGGCCGCGCACCGCGCAGCCAGTCGCTGACGGCCGTCAAAGTTCCCGCCCGTGTCATCGGTACGCCGCGCACCGTCTACGTGCCTGGTCTGCATGACATGGATGAAGCGCTGAGGAGGGCGGCATGAGCAAGCCTATCATCGATAGCAAGACCATTATCGTTAACGCTGTTGTGCTGCTGTTCTCCGCCCTGGAATACAACCTGCACATGATTCAGCCATATCTGCCGGTGAACTATTTTGTAGCCGTATCCATCGGGCTGCCGGTCATCAACGGACTGCTGCGCCTGGTGACCAGCCAGCCGGTCACGTTGTCTCTGCGTCGTGGCGAGTATGTTGAATAAAGCCCTCGCCATCCTCGCCGGCGCCGCCGCCTTCCTGGCGGCGTTCTTCGGCCTGCGCTCGAAGCAACACCAGGCCGAGGCCGAGCGCGACCGCCAGCGCGCCGAGACCGCCGAAGCCGCCAGCGCCACCCATCAGCGCATCGACCAGGGCCGCGCCGAGCTGGAACGGCTGCACCGCGAACAGCAGGCCGACATCGAGCGGCGCCTCGACCAGGGCAAGCGCGACCACATGGAGGAACATTGGTGATGCAAGCCATGCGCTCCCGCAAGCTCAACAAGACCGCAGCGGCCGTGATCATCGGCTGGGTGGTCCTGTGGTGCGCCATGCTCCTGCTCGCCGCCGCGCTCTCCGGCTGCACGCCGCCCGTGCGCCAGGTGAGCCAGCCCCTGCCTCTGCCGGAGCGCCCGCTGCTGCCGCGCGTGTACGAAGCGGAGCTGATGTGCCTCAGCGATGAGACTTATCGCCGCGTGGTGGAGCGCGAGCGCCTGCGCCGCGAATACGCCGAGATTCTCGAAACCATCATCAGAGCAACACATCAGGATCAGTAATGGACGATATAGACCGCGCCCAACAGCGCGAACAATTCGACCGCGACCAGGCCATCGCCGCCGCGGCCGCACCGGACCAGGCCAAGCCGCTCTACATCGACGGCCTGCCGTGCTGCTGCGAGTGCGGCGCGGTGATCCCCAAGGCGCGGCTCGATGCGCTGCCCACGGCAGCACGCTGTATTGAGTGCCAGGGTGTTTTCGATAAACAACAACGGATGCGTGCAAAACGATGATGGAGCAACTTCTAAAATACTGGCCGGTGCTGCTGTTCGTGCTGAACTTCCTCGGCATCTGGGTTGGCTGGTCGGTACGTAAGGGCGTGGCGACGCAGGAAGACCTCAAGACGCACGCCGAGGCAACCCGCCGCCAACTGGACGACCACTCCGGCGAGACCAACCGGATGATCAGCGCGGTGCAGCATCGCCTGACGCACCTGGAGGCACGCATCGAGCACGGGCCATCCGAGGATGATCTGCGCCGCCTGCATGCGCGGCTCGACGATCTCAACGGCGGAATGGCCAAGCTGACCGGCGAATTCTCCGGCGTGCGCAACACACTGGACCTGCTACACGAATTCCTGCTCAAAGAAGGAAAGTGAACGTGACAGACTACCGCGAACGCCATGCCGCCATGATGCGCCGCATGCTGCTGGAGGCGCTGGAGAGGGAGCCGGGATACACGGCTCCCGATTTGCTTCTGCAAGCCGCGCTGGAGGCCCACGCAATGGTGGCCAGCCTCGACCGCGTGCGCACCGAGCTGACCTGGCTCGCCGAGCAGAACCTGGTGGAGCATGTCATGGGCGCCACCGTGCTCACCAGCCGCGGCCTCGACGTAGCCCTGGGCCGCGCCGACGTTCCCGGCGTCCAGCGCCGCCCACCTGGCGGCATCATCGGCGTCGGCACCAGCCTGCTGGCGTCACGTCTGCGGGGGGAAGGGTGATGCCGACACTGGACAAAAAGAAGCCTACATGGGCACCGGCATACATGGTTGGAATATACCCACGACTCGCAGAAGAGGCTCGGCGCCTCGGCTACGCACTGGCCCTACATGGTTCGCTACAGCGCGATCTAGATATGGTTGCTGTTCCGTGGAGGGAAGACGCAGTACCGGCATTTGATTTGGTGCGCGCACTCGGCGAGGTATTCGACCTGGAGCCGAACCACCCCATAGACAAGCCTGGGCAGAAGCCCCACGGCCGTCTCTGTTGGTCGCTACCACTGTGGTGGGGGGCCTATCTTGACCTCAGCGTGATGCCACGCGGTGATGCGTAAATGGAGGCGCAACAAGATGCTCGTTCGTGAGAGACATCGCCGCGCACTGCATACGGTGTTCCTGTTCCTGGGCGGCACGCTGGGCGCGGCCTACGCATGCGAGCGTCTCGATGATCGCATTGCCGAAGGCGCCAGCGCCTCCCTCCGTGCTGCTGAGTGGAGTATGTAATGGCCCACGCCCCCGAAGTCCGCGCCGCCGTCCGCCGCACCTACGTCTCCGAGCGCCAACCGCTGGAGACGGCAGCCGAGCGCCACGGCGTCAGCTATAACACCGCCCGCCAGTGGAAGCGTGCCGCCAAGGATGCCGGCGACGACTGGGACCGCGCCCGCTCCGCCGCACGCATGGCCGCCGGCGGCCTGGGCGATCTCACCACCCAGGTGCTGGAGGAATTTGCGCTTTTGTTCCAGTCCACGATGGAGCAGATCGGCTCCAGCGAGTTCGACGGCATCCAGAAGGCCGAGGCCATGAGCCGCCTGGCCGACGCCTACACCAAGACCGTCAAGGCCGCCGGCGGCGGCGACAACCGGATCGCCAAGCTCGCTGTGGCGATGGAAGTCCTGGAGAAGCTGGTGGCATTCATTCAGCAGCACTACCCGCAGCACGGCACCGCGCTGCTGGAGGTGTTGGAACCGTTTGGCGAGGAACTGAGCAAGAGCTATGCGTGATATTCATGTTGTTCCACTCGGCGACTACCGGGAGCACGAGGATACTGAGTGTTGCTGGTGTCGCCCGCAGCGGGACCACGAAGAACCACGGGTTGTTATCCACAACGCGATTGACGGGAGGGAGGAATATGAAGCTGGCAGACCATATCATTGACGCTGTTGGTGAAGCGTAAGCTGATGGCCAAGCTCTCCTCCCGCCAGTTCGCCCAGCAGCTCTCCGAGCTGGCGGCCGGCTTTCGCCAGCAGATCGAGGCGAGCGTTTCCGGGTTCGACCCAGACCCGGCGGCATCGCGTGCGCGGCGCAAGCAGGCGGATGGTGATTTTCAGTTCTTCGCCCGGACCTATTTCCCGCACTACATCCTGAAGCCAAACAGCCGGCTGCACGATTATCTCTACCAGCGGCTGCCGGAGATCGCCGACTCGAAAGAGGCGGAGACGCAGGCCATCGCCGCGCCCCGCGGCGAGGCGAAGTCCACCATCACGTCACAAATTTATGTCATCTGGTGCGTGGTCACCGGCCGCAAGTGGTACCCGATGATCGGCATGGACGCCTTCGACCAGGCGGCGATCATGCTGGAGGCGATCAAGGCCGAGCTGGAGAGCAACCCGCGCCTGGCGATGGACTACCCGGAGGCCACCGGCCAGGGCCGCGTCTGGCAGGCTGGCGTCATCGTCACGCGCAACGACCGCAAGATTGAGGCGGTGGGCAGCGGCAAGCGCATCCGCGGCCGTCGCCACGGGCCGCACCGTCCCGACTTGTTCATCGGCGACGATCTGGAGAACGATGAGAACGTGCGCACGCCGGAGCAGCGCGACAAGTTGCAAGCCTGGCTGACCAAAGCGGTGCTGAAACTGGGCGGCGCCGGCGCGAAGTTCGATGTAATCATCATTGGCACCATCCTGCACTATGACTCGGTGCTCGCCCGCCTGCTCAAGAATCCTCTGTGGCGCTCGATGAAGTTCAAGGCACTGCTGGCCTGGCCCGACCGCATGGATCTGTGGGACCGCTGGGAGGAACTGCTGCTCAACCAGGGCAAGGAAGCGGCGGATGCCTTCTATGCCGAGCGCAAGGCCGAGATGGACGAAGGCGCGGAAGTGAGCTGGCCCGCCGGCCGCCCGCTGCTGGACCTGATGATCATCCGTGCCCGCGACGGCCATTCTTCGTTCGACTCCGAGCTGCAGAACGATCCGCTCTCCGACGACGACGCGCCGTTCGCCAAGGTGATCAACTTCTGGGTGAACCGGCTGCGCGAATGGGTGTTCTACGGCGCCTGCGATCCGTCACTCGGCAAGGCAGGCGCATCACGTGACCCGAGTGCAATCCTGGTGGGCGGATTCAACCGCTCCACCGGCATCCTCGACGTGGTGGAGGCCAGCATCCGCAAACGCCTGCCCGACCGCATCATCGAAGACGTGATCAGCTTCCAGAAGGAATTCCAGTGCCTGCTGTGGGTGGTGGAGACGGTGCAGTTCCAGGAGTTCCTGCGCAGCGAGCTGGTGAAGCGCTCCGCCGCACGCGGCATCCCGGTACCGGCGCGGGCTGTGCAGCCGATCACCGACAAGCTGCTGCGCATCGAGAGCCTGCAACCGCACATGGCCAACGGCCTCATCCGTCTGCATCCATCGCAGGTGACGCTCATCGACCAGCTGCGCCACTTTCCCAAGGCTGACCACGACGACGGCCCGGACGCCCTGCACATGCTGTGGGCTGCCGCCGTCTCCGGCGCCGGCGGCCTGCCGCAGATCGCCACCCGCGGACGGCGCAGCGCCACCAGTTTAACGAGGTACTGACATGTCCCTCAGCTACGACACGGCCCGCTGCGCCGGCACCACCGCGCCTCTGTGCGCCACCTGCGCCAGGCGTGAGCCTGGCCGCGATGAGTGGCAGTCGCATATCGCAGCGGCGTGGACTCCGGCCGGCTGTGGCAACTATATCGATGGCGCTCCGGTTCTCACCGTCAGGGCCGACACGCAAGAGGATGTTTCCTGATGGACACCGGCGACCTGAAGAAGGCCAGCAAGACCAACCTGGCGCGCGAGATTGCCACGCGCCACACCGACCCGCAGTTCTATTCCGCGCTGACGGTACTGCCCAACCCGGACACCGTGCTGCGCAAGCTCGGCAAGAGCGATGAGGCATTCGACGCCATCACCTCCGACGCCCATGTGATCGGCGAGCTGCGTTCCGTGCGCTCGGCGCTGCTTGGCTATGAGTGGCGCATTGAGGCCGGCGGCGAGTTGCCGGCCGACGTGCGCGCCCTTGAGCTGGGCGAGAGGTTCATGGAGCAGCGCCCCGCCCCCGGCCTGCGTTGGCCTGATGTGATCTGGAATATGGCGCAAGCGGTGTTCCGTGGCTACCAGGTGCATGAGGTGGTGTGGAAGCGCGAAGGCCAGTTCCTGGTGCCGGCGTCTGTGCTCGACCGCCCCGGCCGCCGCTTCAACTGGGACACCGAGAACAAGCTGCGCTTGATCACCCGCGAGAACATGATGCCAGGCGAGGAACTCGGCCCTTACAAGTGGCTGGTGACGCGCCACATGCCGAGCCACGACAATCCCTACGGCGTGGCGCTGTTCAGTTCGTGCTTCTGGCCCTACACCTTCAAGCACAGCGGATTCCGCTATTTCGTGAAGTTCTGCGAGAAATACGGCATCCCCTGGGCGGTGGGCAAGTATCCCGAGGGGACGCCAAAGGACCAGCAGGATGCGCTGGCCGATGCGCTGGCGCAGATGATCGAGGATGCCGTCGCGGCCATCCCGGACAACGGTAAGGTGGAGCTGATCGAGGCCTCCAGCAGCGGTCAGCTGGTGCATGAGCGCCTGCTGCACATCTGCAACGCCGAGATGAGCAAGGCCCTCACCAGCCAGACCCTCGCCACCGAGATCCAGGGCCAGGGCAGCCGCGCCGCTGCAGAAACACACCGCGGCCGCGAGATGGCCGTCAATGAATCCGACCGCGCCATCATCGAAGACACCATGAACGAGCTGCTCGGCTGGATCACCGAGCTGAACATTCCAGGCGCCAGGCCACCGCGCTTCGAGTTCTACGACGAAGCCGAGGCGCGGCAGGACTGGGTCGAGGTACTGGACAAGGCGCGCACCTACATCAAGGTGCCGGCCTGGTTCGCGCATGAACGCCTGCAGATCCCGCAGCCGCAGGAGGATGAAGAGGTACTGCCCTCCAGCGGCGGCGGCGCTTCGCTGATGGAGTTCGCTGCCCCTGGTACCGGCAGCGCGCTGCCGGCGCAGGCTGTGATTGATATTGAGGATCAGACGCTGCTGGATGGCGCTCTGGAGGCGTTGCGCAACGATGATCTGGACGCGCAGGCGCGCGCACTGCTGGCGCCCATCGTCGCCAAACTGAACAGCGAGGAAGACCCGGAAGCGTTCCTGGGATGGCTGGCCGAACAGTTCCCTGATGCCGACGCCGGCGCCCTGGAGGAGAAGCTGGCGCAGATGATCTGGGCGGCGCAGATGTGGGGCCGGATCAATGGCGAAGCCTGATAAAGCATTCCTGCACGCCCTGTTCGGTAAAGAGCCGGAGGCGGCGGTTCGCTACCTGGAATCCAAGGGGCTGCGCATCACCTGGAACTGGGGTGAGATGCTCGATGAGGCACACGCCCGCGCCTTCACCGTCGCCAAGGCGGCGCGCCTGGATATCGTGCAGGACATCCGCCGCGCCGTCATCGATGCCGCAAAGAACGGCAATACCCTCAAGCAGTTCAGCAGCGAATTGACGCCGCTGCTGCAGGCCAAGGGGTGGTGGGGTAAACAGGTCATCGTGGACGGCCAGGGCAATGCCGAAATGGTTCAGCTCGGCAGCCCGCGGCGCCTCAAGACCATCTACCAGACCAACCTTCAATCGGCCTACATGGCAGGCAGAATGCAGGCGCAAATGGCCGCCGATGCATTCCCCTATCTGCAATACGTCGCCGTCCTGGACGGCCGTACACGCCCCAGCCACCGCGATCTCGACGGCAAGGTGTTCCGCAAGGATGACCCGATCTGGCAGTCCATCTACCCGCCCAACGGCTACAACTGCCGGTGCCGCACCCGTGCGCTGACCGAGCGACAGATGAGCCGAGAGGGTTTCACCGTCCAATCGTCGGACGGCATGATCGTGACACGCGATGCCGAGGCTGGGCACGACAAGCGGTCGGGCGAGATATTCACCACCAAACAGACCGGCGTGCGCATCGTCGGGAAGGACGGCAAGACCACGACCATGTGGGTCGATCCCGGGTTCAACTCCAGCCCTCTGGCTGGGCACTGGATGGACGAAGTCCTGGCAAAGAAGGCCGTGGCCGCGCTGGGTGATGAAGCCGGGTTCAAGGCTGTCGAAAAGCTGGTGCTGTCGCCTACCAGGATGAAGGCATGGCGCGGGTTCGTGGCTAACACGGCGGACTTTGGCCGCACGCAGGGCCAGACCATGACCGCAGGGATGTTGCCGCTGGCAACCGCACAGGCAACTGGTTTCGCGCCAGTTTTATATGTACCCGACAGGCTGATCGTCGGCAGAAAAGCGAAGCGCCATACCGCTCATCATGATGGTTTGCCGCCTGAGCAATGGAGTGATTTACCTACCAAACTAGCTGGCGCTACGTGGTTCATGGACACGCGCAGCGGTGATCTTGTCGGCCTCGTTTCCCAGGGAGAGTTGACACTGAAGATCGCTGTCGACCGTTCAGGAATGATCGATACGGTATATTCCGTATCCAAGAAAGCGGTGCAGGGGGATATCAAAGGCGGGTTATTGAAGGAAGTGCGCTGATGGGCGGGGGACTCGAACCCCATAGAGCTTCCCAGTCTTTCCGCGCGGGTATCGCTACCCGGCGCACCTTGCGGCACTGGGCGCCTCGCCTCCAGGGAGCGACTCTACCCATCAGCTATGGAGAGTTTAGGCCATGATCGACATCGAAATCAAAGACCAGCAGGTAATCGATGCCCTGAACCGGCTCCTCAGCGCCGGGGCAGACCTGACCGGGCCGCTCGCCGATATCGCCCAGCTGCTGGAATCTGAGACCGAACGGCAGTTCAGCGCCGAGGCCGGCCCCGCCGGCCCCTGGCCCGACCTCGCCGAGTCCACCAAGGCCCAGCGTGCGCGAAATGGGAAGTGGCCTGGCCTCATGCTGCAACTCACCGCCGGCGGCCTGGCTGCCTCGGTGCAATCTGGGTACGACTCGGATTCAGCCTGGATCGGCAGCAACAAGCCCTACGCCGCCATCCACCAGTTCGGCGGCCAAGCCGGCCGCGGCAAGAAGGTCACCATCCCCGCCAGGCCGTACCTGCCGATCACCCCGGAAGGCGAACTACCGACCGACGTTGCTGATGACGTTTTGGACATCCTTCAGCGCCACCTCGAAGCTGCTTTAAAGGGGTGACGAAGGCGCTTTGAGGGTAATTCAGGAGGGTATCACTGGTAATTCGAGAGGCGTTTTTTACCAGCATCAGACCACTTTTTTGCCGGTAAAAAAACAAAAAGTGCCATTTTTTGTCGCAAATTAAACGTCACTTGCCCTATGAGCTTTCTGCGCGTATCTTACTGACCTACCGAAGTTTTTCCCGATTTTTCGCCGTTCTCTCTATGTCTCATTATTATCACCGCCCCACAGGAACAGCCCGCAGGGCGAGACAGCGGGGCCGCCTTTCTTTGGTTACTTTCTTTGGCGGGACAAAGAAAGTGACCCGTGCGCGGGGCGGCTCCCCGCATTCAATCAAACCGTGGCGTAGCCACACTA
>NZ_JBLJDO010000007.1:0-132019 GCF_059410345.1 Sulfurivermis sp.
CGACTACATCGAGCTGTTCTACAATCCCCGTCGGCGGCACTCGACCTTGGGCTACCTGAGTCCGATGGAGTACGAGAGGCAAGCTAATTTAGCTTAGGCGGGTGTACGCAGAACCTGGGGCAGGCCAGGGATATCCTTTGCCGATAAGAAGTACCCAAAAGGTTTGATTGACATCGGGTGTGGTCCGGGCGACCACAATTGGCAATCCCATACTTCCAGCAGCGTTTTGTATTTGGCTAGCTACCTCATTTAAATGAGCTATAACTAACGGACTTTCTACCATAGTGTCATTTGACACGATGTGGATGGGACGTTTCCGCTTTGATGGCGGTATGCTGAGAAGCGCTTCGAATACCGCATGCGCGACGACTGTCGAATCCTTTCCTCCGGAAAACCCGACGATCCACGGGTAAGCTTGCACCTCCGAAAGATACTCCTCTTTGATAAGCCTAATTATGTCACTCCAGCGTTCCGCGAGTGATAGGACTGACAATGAATCAGGATCGTTTTCACTTGAATTCACTATATTCTTTATTGCCGCGGAATTAATAGTCATGGTGGTATTCCCCCTTAAGCCGCCCGAATTGGAATCACCCTATCCGCGACCTCTTTATACTCCGCAATCTGGTCGAAGCTCAAATACTTATAAATCTCCCCCTCCATCGGCTCCAACCCCTTCACCGCCTCCATATACTCGGCCACAGTCGGAATCCGCCCCAGCATCGCCGCCACAGCGGCGAGCTCCGCCGACGACAGATAGACATTCGCCCCCTTGCCCAGACGGTTGGGGAAGTTGCGGGTGGAGGTGGAGATCACCGTCGCGTTGTCGGCGACGCGCGCCTGGTTGCCCATGCACAGGGAGCAGCCGGGCATTTCGGTGCGGGCGCCGGCCTTGCCGAAGATGCTGTAGTAGCCCTCTTCGGTGAGCTGGTGGGCGTCCATTTTGGTGGGCGGTGCGATCCAGAGGCGGGTCGGCACGTTGGCGACCTTCTCCAGCACCTTGCCGGCGGCGCGGTAGTGGCCAATGTTGGTCATGCAGCTGCCGATGAACACCTCGTCGATCGGGGTACCGGCGACGGCGGACAGCAGTTTGACGTCGTCCGGGTCGTTGGGGCAGGCCAGGATCGGTTCCTTGATGTCGTTGAGGTCGATCTCGATGACGGCGGCGTAGTCGGCGTCGGCATCCGGCTCCAACAGCTGCGGGTTGGCGATCCACGCCTCCATCGCCTCGATACGGCGGCTCAGGGTGCGCTGGTCTTCGTAGCCGTTGGCGATCATCCACTTGAGCAGGGTGATGTTGCTCTGCAGGTATTCGATGATCGGCTCTTTGTTGAGGCGCACGGTGCAGGCGGCGGCGGAACGTTCGGCGCTGGCGTCGGAGAGTTCGAAGGCCTGTTCCACCTTCAGGTCGGGCAGTCCTTCGATTTCGAGGATGCGACCGTTGAAGACGTTCTTCTTGCCCTCCTTCGCCACCGTCAGCAGACCCTGCTGGATCGCAACAAAAGGAATGGCGTTGACCAGGTCACGCAGGGTGACGCCGGGCTGCATCTGGCCCTTGAAGCGCACCAGCACCGACTCGGGCATGTCCAGCGGCATCACACCCAGGGCCGCGGCGAAGGCGACCAGGCCGGAGCCGGCCGGGAAGGAAATGCCGATGGGGAAACGGGTGTGGGAGTCGCCGCCCGTGCCGACGGTGTCGGGCAGCAGCATGCGGTTGAGCCAGGAGTGGATCACACCGTCGCCGGGGCGCAAGGAGACGCCGCCGCGGGTGGTGAAGAACGCGGGCAGGCTGTGGTGCAGCTTGATGTCCACCGGCTTCGGGTAGGCGGCGGTATGGCAGAAGGACTGCATCACCAGATCGGCGGAGAAGCCGAGGCAGGCCAGCTCCTTCAGCTCGTCGCGGGTCATGGCGCCGGTGGTGTCCTGGGAGCCAACGGTGGCCATGCGCGGCTCGCAGTAGGTGCCGGGGCGCACGCCGGTCACGCCGCAGGCCTTGCCGACCATCTTCTGCGCCAGGGTGTAGCCCTTGCCGGTGTCTTTCGGGGCGACCGGGCGGGTGAACAGGTCGGAGGGCTTGAGGCCCAGCGCCTCGCGGGTCTTGTCGGTGAGCGAGCGGCCGATGATAAGCGGGATGCGGCCGCCGGCGCGTACCTCGTCGGCGATGGTGGTGGGCTTCAGTTCGAAGGTGGAGACCACTTCGCCCTTGGCGTTCACGATCTTCCCTTCGTAGGGCTTGATGGTGATGATGTCGCCGGTGTTGAGCTTGGACACGTCGCACTCGATGGGCAGCGCGCCGGAGTCTTCGGCGGTGTTGAAGAAGATGGGGGCGATCTTGCCGCCCAGGATCACGCCGCCCTGGCGCTTGTTGGGCACGTAGGGGATGTCCTCGCCCATGTGCCACAGCACGGAGTTGATGGCGGACTTGCGCGAGGAACCGGTGCCGACCACGTCGCCGACGAAGGCCAGCGGGCGGCCCTGCTTCTTCAACTGCTCGATGGTGGCCAGGCCCTCGGGCATCTTGGAGACCAGCATCGCCTTGGCGTGCAGCGGGATGTCCGGGCGGCTCCAGGCCTCGGAGGCCGGTGAGAAGTCGTCGGTGTTGGTCTCGCCGGGGACCTTGAATACGGTCAGGGTGATGGACTCGGGCAGCTTGTTGCGGCTGGTGAACCACTCGGCGGCGGCCCAGGCATCGACCACCTGCTTGGCCCAGTTGTTGGTTTTGGCCTTGTGGATGACGTCGTGGTAGGCATCGAACACCAGCAGGGTCTTGGCCAGGCCCTGGGCGGCGATGGGCGCCATGTCGTCATCGTCCAGCAGGTCGATCATGGCGCGGACGTTGTAGCCACCCAGCATGGTGCCGAGCAGTTCGGTGGCATGTTTGCGGTCGATGACCGGGGACTTGGCCGCGCCCTTGGCCAGGGCGGTGAGGAAACCGGCCTTGACGTAGGCGGCATCGTCCACGCCGGGCGGTACGCGGTGGGTCATCAGATCGGCCAGAAATTGTTCCTCGCCCTTGGGCGGGTTCTTCAGCAGTTCCACCAGCTCGGCGACCTGTTTGGCATCCAGGGGCAGCGGGGGCAGGCCCTGGGCGGCGCGCTGCTCGGTGTGTTCTCTATATTCTTTAAGCATCTCAATAACCTGTATTTGATATTTAAAGTAAAAACTGCTGCGCGGGCTGGGCGCGAATGGGCTAAAGCATACTCCAATCCATGGCGCTGCCGGAATGCTTGAGGCGGATTGGGCTTTGGCGGTTATGGCGATGTCGGGATGGATGGTGTGTGGGATCGGCTGACGCCGGCCGCAACGGTTCTGTGCGCCCCCATCGGGTAAGGTTTTCCGGTCGATTGGTGTATCATGCGCGCTTCCCCGAATGACCCCCCTCTGGAGCCGGCATGGACCTGACCGAACTTACCGCGATTTCCCCCGTTGATGGCCGCTATGGCAGCAAGGTCGTGGACCTGCGCCCCATCTTCAGCGAGTACGGCCTGATCCGTCACCGTGTGCTGGTGGAGGTGCGCTGGCTGCAGAAGCTGGCGGCGCACAAGGACATTCCCGAAGTCCCGGCCCTGTCCGAGCATGCCAACAACCTGCTCAACGCCATCGTGGAGAAGTTCTCGGTCGAGGACGCGCAACGGGTCAAGAACATCGAGAAAACCACCAACCACGACGTCAAGGCGGTGGAGTATTTCCTCAAGGAGAAGATCGCCGGCAATGCCGAGCTGGAGGCCGTGTCCGAGTTCATCCACTTCGCCTGCACTTCCGAGGACATCAACAACCTGGCCTATGCCCTGATGCTGCGCGAGGCGCGCACCCAGGCGGTGCTGCCGGCGATGGATGCGGTGGTCGACGCCATCAAGGGCCTGGCCCACACCCACGCCGAGCAGCCGATGCTCTCCCGCACCCACGGCCAGCCCGCCTCCCCCACCACCCTGGGCAAGGAGATGGCCAATGTGTGCGCGCGCCTGAAGCGCCAGCGCGAGCAGGTCAAGGCGGTGCCTCTGCTGGGCAAGATCAACGGCGCGGTGGGTAACTACAACGCCCATATCAGCGCCTATCCGGACATCCACTGGTGCCAGTTCGCCGAGGAGTTCGTCACCTCGCTGGGCCTGGAGTGGAACCCCTATACCACCCAGATCGAGCCGCACGATTACATCGCCGAGCTGTTCGACGCCATCGCCCGCTTCAACACCATCCTGCTCGACTTCGACCGCGACATCTGGAGTTACATCTCCATCGGTTACTTCAAGCAGAAGACCGTGGCCGGCGAGGTGGGCTCCTCCACCATGCCGCACAAGGTCAACCCCATCGACTTCGAGAACTCCGAGGGCAACCTCGGCGTCGCCAACGCGCTGTTCGATCACCTGGCCGCCAAACTGCCGGTGTCGCGCTGGCAGCGCGACCTCACCGACTCCACCGTGCTGCGTACCCTCGGCGTCGGCGTGGCCCACTCGCTCATCGCCTACAACGCCACCCTGCGCGGCATCGGCAAGCTGGAGGCCAATCCGGTGGCCATCGCTGCCGACCTGGACGCCAACTGGGAAGTGCTGGCCGAACCGATCCAGACCGTGATGCGCCGCTACGGCATCGAGAAGCCCTACGAGAAACTGAAGGAACTGACCCGCGGCCGCCGCGTCGACCAGGCCGGCATGCAGGCCTTCATCGATACCCTGGACATCCCGGCCGAGGCCAAGGCACGGCTGAAGGCCATGACGCCGGCGTCGTACATTGGCAATGCGGTAACGCAGGCCAAAAAGATTTGACTTCCAAACCTGCCGCAGAGACGCAGAGACACAGAGAATATGAACGCTTGTTCAATGCAGCCTGCGGCAGGGGTAAGCAGGCAGTTTCCTATCGCCAATAATCTCCGCGTCTCTGCGCCTCTGCGACAAGGAGTTCCCGAATGAACGACGTCAAAACCCTGCTCGGCGGGCTGTCGGTCGAGGAGTTCCTCGAAAAATACTGGCAGAAGGAGCCGCTGCTGATCCGTCAGGCCCTGCCCGGCTACCAGTGCCCCATCACGCCGGAGGAACTGGCCGGCCTCGCCTGCGAGGAAGATGTGGAATCGCGCCTGATCATGGAACAGGGCGGCGCGACGCCTTGGCAGGTGGAGCACGGCCCCTTCGCCGAGGAGCGCTTCACTGCCCTGCCCGCCACGCACTGGACGGTGCTGGTGCAGGAGATCAACAAGCATGTGCCCGAGTTCGCCCTGTTGCAGGATCGTTTCAACTTCTTGCCCAATTGGCGCCTGGACGACGTGATGGTGAGCTACGCGCCCGAGCACGGCACGGTCGGCCCGCACGCCGACAACTACGACGTGTTCCTGATTCAGGGTGCTGGCCGCCGCCGCTGGCAGATCAACCGCCAGGAACCCACCGACGACGACCTGCTACCCGACCTGCCGCTCAAGATCATGAAGAACTTCGTGGCAGAAGAAGAATGGGTGCTGGCACCGGGCGACATGCTGTACCTGCCGCCGGGCGTGGCGCACCACGGCGTGGCGCTGGACAGCGACTGCATCACCATCTCGGTCGGCTACCGGGCGCCCACCGTCGGCTCGATCGTCTCCGGGTATTGCAATGACGCGCTGAACCGTTTCGATCTCGATGCCTTCTACCGCGATCCGGATCTGAAGCCCCAACAGTGGCCGGGCGAGATCGCCCTCGACGCCCGCGAGGCCTTCCGCGAACTGATCCGTTCCATCCCCATGGACGATGACAGCATCGACCGCTGGTTCGCCTCCTACATCACCGACGTGCGCCCCGGCCATTACGTGCCCGAGCCGGAAGAGGAGCTGCGGCCGAAGAAGTTCAAGGATATGTTCAAGAAACACGGCGAGCTGTGGCGCAGCGAATACACCCGCTACGCCCACTACACCGACGCGGCGGGCGTCACCCGCCTGTACGTGGCCGGCGAGGAATACGAGATGTACGGCGACGGCCCCAAGGTGGCGCAGATGCTCGCCGGCCAGCGCGTGTTCCGCTACAAGGAGCTGATGCCCTACCTGGAAGACAAGGACCTGCTGGAGCTGCTCACCGACCTGTACAACCTCGGGGCGCTGTATTTCCCGGAGGATTGATTCGTCGTCTGGCACGGCCCTGTTTTGGTGGATCGCTGGCCAATCCCGTCCCGCGGGTCCATGCTTTGTTCCTATGCCCAAGCCACTCTTCACCATCCGCGTTGCCGACTGGGATGACGACCGCCTGGCGCTGACACATATCCGCCGCGTGGTGTTCATGCAGGAACAGGGCGTGCCGGCAGCACTGGAATGGGACGAGTGGGATGCGGTCTCCCGGCACTTCCTGGCCGAAGATGTCCAGGGGCATCCCATCGGCACCGCCCGCCTGTTGCCCGACGGCCATATCGGCCGCATGGCGGTGCTGCAGTTCTGGCGCCGCCGCGGCGTCGGAACTGCCCTGCTGCGCCAGGTGCTGGCAGCGGCCCGCAACGCCGGTTTTGCCACGGTGGAACTAGCAGCCCAGACCCATGCCCTCACATTCTATGAGCGCTTCGGTTTCGCAGCGTTCGGCGATGAGTTCATGGATGCCGGTATCCCCCACCGCAACATGCGGTTGGCTCTGTAGGGCCGGCACCAGCCAGGGACAAGTGTGCGTTCTTATTTGCGGCGGCATTGGGCTATGATGGAGCGCAACAGAGACGCGCACGGAGAACACCATGCAGGATATCCAGCATCACAAACTCGGCGAGACCAATGAACTGCTGTCGCTGGAGACCGCCGGCGATCATCAGGCCGTTGCCCTGGCCATGGCGCAGCAGGCGGTGCGCAGCCTGCATCTCTTCACCCATGATCTGGACCATGCCATTTTCGACACCCCCGAATTCGAGGAGGCCGCATCACGCCTGGCGCGTGGCAGCCAGTACGCCCGCATCCAGATACTGGTGCAGGATTCCTCCAGCGCGGTGCGCCGTGGCCATCGCCTGGTCACCCTGGCGCAGCGTCTGAGCAGCAAGATCGAAATCCGCAAGCCGGTGGCCGAATATGCCGACATCACCCGCGCCTTCTTCGTCGCCGATGAGACCGGTTATATCTCGCGCCAGCTGGCGGACCGCTACGAGGCGGTCGCCAATTTCAGCGACCGCCTCACGGCGCGCGACCTCGTCACTTTCTTCAACGAGGTGTGGCAGCGCAGCCAGCAGGATTCGCAGCTGCGCCGGTTGCATCTGTAAAGCCAATTGAAACGCAAAGCATGAACCGACTGCGCCTCATCACCCTGCTGCTCGCCCTCCTTTTTTCCGTTGCCGCACCGGCGCAAACGGAACTGAAAACCTTCAAGCTGCAGAACCGCAGTGCCGAGGAGATGATCACCATCCTGCGCCCCATGCTGGACCCGCGCGGCGGCATCAGCGGCACCGGCTATACCCTGCTGGTGCGCAGCACGCCGGAGAACCTCAAGGAGATCGAACAGATGGTGCGCGAGCTCGATGCGGCGCTGCGCAACCTGGTGATCACCGTGCGCCGTGGCGAATTGAGCGAGCAGGAGCGCCAGGGGATCGAGGCGCGCGGCGAGATCGGCGGTGACAGCGGCAAGGTCATCATCGGCGAAGGCGGTGCGCCGCGCCTGCGCGCCTACCGCACCGAGCGCCGTGGTGATGACAGTGGCGATCAGCGTCTGCGCGTGCTGGAAGGGCAGTGGGCGCGCATCCAGAGTGGCCAGGAGATGCCGGTGCCGCAGCGCAGTGTGACCCAATCCGGTGGTGGTGTGGTGGTGCAGGAAAGCATCGAATACAAGGATGTTTCCAGCGGCTTCGAGGTGCGGCCGCGCATCAGCGGCGAACGCGTCATCGTCGACGTGCGGCCGTTTCGTGCCCGGCCGGCGGCGACCGGTGGCGGCGCCATCGAGACCTCCAGCCTGAACACTTCGGTGAGCGGCCGTCTCGGCGAGTGGATCGAGCTGGGCGGCGTGGTGAATGAGCGGCAGGAGAGCAGTCGCGGCATTCTCCACTCTACGCAGGAACGCGACGTGCAGCGCATGCGTACCTACATCCGCATCGATACCGTCGAATAATCCCTTACCCGTAGGAACGGCCCTGCCGCGATGCAGGGCGTCGAGTGTCGTCGGCGCCTGAACGAGGCAAAGTCGCTCCTGCGCAAGACAACAACATCGACCATGACTCACGCCATCCACTACCGCATCCTCCCCTCCTCTCCCGAGGCCCATCTGTTCGAGATCACGCTCACCGTGCAGCGCCCGGCCGCCGACGGTCAGGTGGTGTCGTTGCCTGCCTGGATCCCCGGCAGCTACATGATCCGCGACTTCGCCCGCAATATCGTCTGGCTCAAGGCGTACTGCGATGGCGCCGAGCTGGCGGTGCGCAAGCTGGACAAGCAGACCTGGCAGTGCGCGCCGTGCCAGGGGCCGCTGGAGATACGCTACGAGGTCTATGCCTGGGATCTGTCGGTGCGCAGCGCCCACCTCGACACTACCCACGGCTATTACAACGGCAGCAGCGTGTTCCTGCGTGTGCACGGCCAGGACGGGCAGCCCTGCGGCGTGCAGATCCTGCCGCCTGAGGGCGGCGCCTATGCCGAGTGGCGCGTGGCGACCACCTTGCCGCGGGCGGGCGCCGCGCTGTGGGGTTTCGGCGCTTATCAGGCCGCTGACTACGACGAGCTCATCGATCACCCGGTGGAAATGGGCCACTTCGATGTCATCGAATTCGAGGCCTGCGGCGTGCCGCACGCCATGACCCTCACCGGCCGCCATCGCGCTGACCAGGCGCGCCTGGCGCGCGATCTGAAGACCGTGTGCGAATACCACATCCACCTGTTCGGTGAACCGGCGCCGATGTCGCGCTATCTGTTCCAAGTGATGATCACCGGCGATGGTTATGGCGGACTGGAACACCGCAGCTCCACCAGCCTGCTGTGCAGCCGCGACGACCTGCCGCGTGCTGGTGAGGACGCGGTGAGCGAGGGCTATCGCAGTTTTCTCGGCCTGTGTAGTCACGAGTATTTCCATACCTGGAATATCAAGCGCATCAAGCCGGTGGTATTCCAGCCCTACGACCTCAGCCGCGAGGTACATACGCCGCTGCTGTGGTTCTTCGAGGGCGTCACATCCTATTACGACGACCTGGCCCTGGTGCGCAGCGGCCTCATCAGCCGCGACAGTTATCTGGAACTACTGGGACAGACCGTCACCCGCGTGCTGCGCGGCAGCGGCCGCCTCAAACAGCCAGTGGCCGACTCCAGCTTCGATGCCTGGACCAAGTTCTACAAGCAGGATGAAAATGCGCCCAATGCGGTGGTGAGCTACTACACCAAGGGCAGCCTCATCGCCCTGGCGCTGGACCTGACCCTGCGCAATACCGGTGACGGCGGCGTGTCACTGGATGATGTAATGCGCACACTGTGGCAGCGCCACGCGACCCAGGGTGTCACCGAGGAGGGGCTGGAACGCTTGATCAGCGAAGTGGCCGGCGTCGATTTGTCCGCATTCTTCCGCCAGGCGCTGCGCGGTACCGACGACCTGCCGCTGGCAGAACTGCTTGCCACCTGTGGCATCGATTACCGCCTACGCCCGGCTGACAGCAGCGGCGATAAGGGTGGCAAGCCGGGCGGAAAGAACGGCAAGCCCCGCATCGTCCTCGGCGTGCGCACAGGCGATGACGCCGGCGGCGCCAAACTGCTCAATGTGTTCGACGGCGGCGCTGCCCAGCAGGCCGGCCTGGCGGCAGGCGACGTAGTGATTGCCGTTGACGGGTTGCGGGTAAGCAACGGCAGCCTGGACAGGGTGATCACCAGTTACGCGCCCGGTGACAGCGTGCAGGTCCATGCCTTCCGCCGCGACGAATTGATGACCTTCACCGTGGTATTGCAAACCGCCGCAGCTGATACCTGTTATCTCGCCGATCTTGAAGCCCCGGATGCTCCCCAGCAGCAGCGCTGCGATGCCTGGTTGTCCGGTACAATGCGCTGATGACTGTCAATCAACTGATTCTTCTGCCGGCTACGCTGCAGCCCACGCTGCCGGACAAGCGCACCCTGCTTTACCGTCTGGAACAGTGTGGATTCATCGGTGCGCCACTGATGTTCAATGGACAGCAGCACTACCGTCCTGGTGAGCATTTTCTCCAACTGCTGACCTTTCTCGGTTGTTCGCCGGTGGTGGCGCTGGGCGAGCCAGGCGCCACTGGCGATGAGTTCTGCCATATCCAGATCGATGGTCCCAGCGATGAGCTGCGCTTCATTGGTGGCAGCAACGTCAAGACGCCGCGTTGTCCCGGTTGCGGGTTCCGCGTCGAAACCTGGCCGGCGCTGGTGGAGGACTGGCGGGCAAAGCCGGAGCAGAATTGGCGCTGTCCGCTATGCGGCGAGGAGTATCCGCTGCCGATGCTGCGCTGGCGGCAATGTGCCGGTTTCGGCCGCCTGTTCCTGCGCGTGTGGGGGATATTCGAGGGCGAGGCGGTGCCGTCGGAGGCGTTGCTGAAGGTGTTGCGTGAAGTCAGCGGCTTCGAGTGGCAGTACTTCTACTACCGGCATTCTTAAGGAAGCTCTGAATAAGTTCAGAGCTTCCGCGGCACAGGAATGTGCCGCCATTTTCCAGCGACGATAACTCGTTGGAAAATGAAGCGAATCGAAAATCGCATTTTTCGATTCGCGTGGGCTGAGAAGTCCAGGATGAACTTATTCAGACCTTCCTTAAGACAAAGCCTACAAGCGTTGCCGCACGATGGCGGCGATCTCATCGTCGGCCAGTACAACCGGATTACTCTTCATGCTGTTGTTGCGCGAGGCGGCGACAATGGCCGGGATGTCTGTCGCGGCGATGCCGAAATGGCTGAGGCGCGGCAGCTCAAGCCGGATGCTCCAGTTGTCCAACGTCTGAACCAGGGCCGAAGTCGCCGCATTGTCATCCAGTGTGGCATCGTTGCTGAGCAGGCGGCCGACGCGCGCATATTTGGGTAGGGCCGCCGACTCGGGCATGCGCTGGCGCAGGGCCTGCACATTGACGGCGGTGGCGGCCGCCACCGTGGTGCCGCAGGCGACCCCGTGCGGCACGGGGAACAACGAGCCCAGCGGTTGCGCGAGGCCGTGTACCGAACCGAGACCTACCTGGGCCAGGGTGATGCCAGACAGCAGTGCGGCGTAGGCCATGGCACTGCGACCGGCGGCAGCCTGCGCCGAGTCTCCCCCCTCCCACGCTGCCCAGAAACCTCCGGCCACGGCCTCCAAACCGCTCCAAGCCAGCGCGTCGGTAAACGGATTGGCGCGCAGCGAGACATAGGATTCCAACAGTTGGGTAAAGGCATCCATGCCCTGCGCCGCCATCAGGTGGCGCGGACAGGCGGCCAGCAGCTGCGGATCAATCAGCGCCACCTTGGCCACCAGGCAGTCGTGCCGGAAGGATTTCTTGAAACCGTCACGGCCGTGACGGCTGAGGACCGCATTCTTGGTGGCCTCACTGCCGGTGCCGGCGGTGGTGGGTACGGCGATGAACGGCAGCGACGGACCGTTATAGGGAATGCCGCGTCCCACATCTTCCAGGTGATCCAACACCGAATTGCCATTGGGCAGAAGTCCGGCGATGGCCTTGGCCGCGTCGAGCACGCTGCCGCCGCCGATACCGATGACCACCTCCACGCCGGCGGAACCGAATTGCGTTACCGCCGTGTCGATCATCTCTGGCGAAGGCTCGCCGCTGACCGCAAACACCTCGTGCGACATGCCGGCCTGCTCCAGCCCTTGCAACAAGCCTTGCCAGTGGGGCGAACTGCGGAATGAGCTGCCGCCAGTGACTAGCAGCACACGACGGCCAAACTCTACAGTCAATTGCGGCAGTTCACTGAGGCGGCCCGCACCAAACACCAGGCGCGGCAGGGCAGCGATGGAAAAGGCAGGAATGTGCATCGATGGACCTTTGCGCTATATCGTTGCTTCAACGCAGCTGATACAGATACCAGCGCTCGAACAGACGCTTGGCCCAGTGCCACAGGCGGCACGCCGGCAACACCAGGCTGCGCGTCGGCGTGCGCCACACCAGCATGCCCTTGTTCAGGCTGTCCACCACGCACATCAGCTCGATCTTGAAGCGCGCCTGCACCGGCTCACCGCGCAACTCCGCGCTGAGATTGGCGGCGGCGGCCTTGGCCTGCAGATCGGCCATGTGCGCCTGCTTGGGCATCCAGTCCGGGCCGGGGAAACTACCGGAGTCGCCTGCTACATAGACGCGCTCGCCGCCGGATACGCGGCAGAATTCATCGGCCTGCAGCAGGCCGCCCGGTGAGCGCGGCAGATCGGTGTTGTCGAACCAGGCATTACCGGTCATGCCCGGCATGAACAGGATCAGGTCGGCAGCAAACTCGCCGCCTTCGGTCTGCACGCTGTTGTGCGTGAAGCCCTTGAGCTTATGACCGAGATGGGTGTCGATGCCACGGCGTTGCATCTCGCGCAGCAGGCCGCCCACGGCCTTGGCGCCGAGACGCTTGCCCGGTTCGGCGGCGGGATTGAAGAATACCAGCTTGAAGTGCTCGCGCCGTCCCTGCTGGCGCAGCAGGGTGTCGATGCCGAACAGGAATTCGAACATCGGCCCACCGCGCATGGCGGAAGGTTCATTGGGATTGCTGCCGAAGCCGATGGCGATGGTGCCGCCCGACATGGCGTTGAGGCGTTCGCGGATCGCCGTCGCTGCGGCGATACCTTCGCACGGGGTGATGGCGTGTTCGATACCGGGCAGTTTCTTGATGAAGCGGCCGCCGCTGGCAATGATCAGACCGTCGTTACCGACCTCGCCGTTGCTGGTCACTACGGTGCGCCCACCGTCCTTCAGGCCGGTGGCCTCGGCGACCTGCAACTCGACGCGCAGGCGGTGCAGAAAATTGTCCAGCGGCACAACCAGGTCCTCCGGCCGGCGTTGCCCGGACGGGATCCAGATCAGGCTGGGCAGAAATACGAACTCGGCGCGCGGAGCAATGAGCGTGATCTGCGCCTGCGGGTTGCGCTTGCGCAGCTCACGCAGCGCGGTGATGGCGGCAAAACCGCTGCCGATGACGGTCAATCGTTGTTGGGTCATGAGGCTGTCTCGGTCAGTAAGAATGTATCGCCACAGCGGCACACAGTGTACACGTCCGCATTTTTCAGCGGCGCATCAGGATCACGTAGGCGACGGCGTAGTCGTGTTCGTCCGCCAGGCTGAGAAAGCCCTCACCTATGCCACGCGCCTCCAGTAGATCCAGCGCGCGACCGCTGAAATGCAGCAGGGGCTTGCCCGCCTCGTCGTTGGAGACGCTGATGTCCTGCAACGACAGGCCGTGGCGGAAGCCAGTACCGATGGCCTTGGCTGCCGCCTCCTTGGCGGCAAAACGCTTGGCGAGGAAGCGTGCCGGATGCACGGCGCTGCGATAAGCCGCCTTTTCCTCTGCCGCCAAGATGCGGACGGCAAAGCGTTCGCCATGACGCTCCAGGGCGCGCGCCATGCGCGCCACGGCGACGATGTCGGTACCGATGCCGTAAATCATCCGCAGTGGCTGCCGATGAGCGCCTGCCGGCGCTCCTCCACCATCAGGCGCTTCATCTCGGCCACGGCAGATTGGAAGCCGGTGAACAGGGCACGGGCGACGATGGCGTGACCGATATTGAGTTCGTGGATGCCGGTCATGCGCGCGATGGGGGCGACGTTGTGATAGTGCAGGCCGTGGCCGGCATTGACGCGCAGCCCCACCTGCTGGCCGATGGCCACCGCGCGTTCGATGCGCGCCAGTTCGGCGGCGACCGCATCGCGCTCGGTAAGGTCGGCGTAATGGCCGGTATGGATCTCGATGCACGGCGCGCCGCAGGCCGCGGCCGCCTCCACCTGGCGGGTATCGGCATCGATGAACAGTGACACGCGCACCCCGGCGTCGGCCAGACGCTGGCAGGCCTCGCGGATGCGCTCCTTCTGACCGGCGACATCGAGGCCGCCCTCGGTGGTCAACTCCTCGCGCCGTTCCGGTACCAGGCAGCAGTCCACCGGCTTGATGCGTTCGGCGATGGTCAGCATCTCCTCGGTGACCGCCATCTCCAGGTTCATGCGCGTCTGCAGGATACCGGCCAGCAGCTCCACATCGCGCTCCTGAATGTGGCGACGATCCTCACGCAGATGCAGGGTGATGCTGTCCGCACCGGCCTGTTCGGCCTCGATGGCCGCCTGGATCGGATCGGGATAGCGCGTACCACGCTGCTGACGCAGGGTGGCGACGTGGTCGATGTTCACGCCGAGCAGGATTTCATACAACGCATTCACAGTTCTTCATCCTCTTGATGTGCCGCGAGCAAATCGGCCCGGCCGGCATAGGTCTGGCGAAACAGTTCGCGGCTGCGTAGCGGCCGGGTGCCCAGATGCTGGGCCAGGATGGTGCGCATCAAAACCTTGGCCTCGGCCAGCACACGCTCATCGGCCCCCTCTTCCGCCGCCAGTGCCAGCAGGGTGGCGCCATGAACACACGGGCCAGGCTGTTCGGTGGCATTTTCACGCATGGGCCCCTGGTGCACATGGTAGCAATAGCGCAGCGCAGGTTGAATCATGACATCGCCGTGGGCCTCATGCTCCAGCAACAGGCCGTAGCCCAGCTCCTGCAACAGCGCCTTCTCGAACAGACGCAGCGTCCACTCCGGCTGTTGCGGCACGGCCGCCAGCCGTTGCAGGGCCAGCTCGTAGGCATGAAACAGCTCTTCGTGCGGGTCGTGGCGTTGCAGCAGGCGCAGCAGCAGTTCGTTGAGATAGAAGGCGCTGATCAGGGCGCGCCCCGCCAATGGCGGCAGGCCGCCGCGGCCCTCCACGCCGGTGAGCGTGGCGAGCTCGCCGCGCCCGGACCAGGACAATAGCAGGGGTACGAAGGCTTGCAGCAGACCGCGTCCCGCGCCCTTGCCGCTGCGCGCACCACGCGCCACCAGGCCAACACGCCCGGCATCGAGGCTGAAGGCCTCCAGCAGCAGACTGGTTTCGCGGTAGGGCTGGCGGTGCAGGATGTAGGCAGGGCGCAGCTCGGTCCGCATTGATTTGAAAACCTCTGTCAGTCCGCAAATGAACGCGAATGGACGCAAATACCCATAGTGTTGCCGGGATACCAACGTTCATCCAGTGGGAGGCAGCGCGGTGGCCTTACGCTCTTGATCTTTCGTCATCATTTGCGTTCATTCGCGGAGTTAACCGCATACTATGCGGCTTACTCGTCCGTGTAGCCCAGACTGGACAGGGCGCGATCGTCATCGGACCAGCCTTCCTTTACCTTGACCCACAGCTGCAGAAATACCTTGCTGTCGAACAGCTTTTCCATGTCGGTGCGCGCCGCCTGGCCAACCTTTTTCAGCACGCTGCCGCCCTTGCCGATGACGATGGGCTTCTGACTGTCGCGCTCGATCCAGATCACGGCGGCGATATTGAGCATGCCATCCTCCTCCTTGAACTGCTCGATCTCCACCGTCAATTCATAGGGCAGTTCCTGGCCCAGGGTGCGCATCAGCTTTTCGCGCACGATCTCGGCAGCAAGAAAGCGCGAGCTGCGATCGGTGATCTGGTCTTCGGCGTAAAACGGCTCATTCTCGGGCAGGTGTTGTGCCACCACCCGTTCCAACTCGTCCAGGTTGCCGCGGCGCAGTGCGGACACCGGCACCAGGGCGGCGAAATCCATCTTCTTCGCCAGCCCCTGCAACAGCGGCAGCAACTCCGCCTTGTCTTTGATGTGATCGATCTTATTCACGGCCAGAACCACCGGTACCTCGGCGGTACGCAGCTGGCGCAGCACGTTGTCGTCATCCTCGGTCCAGCGGGTCGCCTCGACCACAAAGATGATCAGGTCCACATCGGTCAGGGTGCTCTTGGCCGTGCGGTTCATGTAGCGGTTGACCGCCTTTTTGGCGTTGAGGTGTAGGCCTGGCGTGTCGACAAACACTATCTGATAGTCGGCTTCGGTCTTGATGCCGATGATGCGATGGCGGGTGGTCTGTGGCTTGCTGGAGGTGATGCTGATCTTTTGGCCGATGAGGTGGTTCATCAGCGTCGACTTGCCCACGTTGGGGCGGCCGACCAGGGCCACATAGCCACAACGAAAGGATTTGGATTCAGGCATTTTCCAGCGCTCGCAAGGCAAGTTCTGCGGCGGCCTGCTCGGCCTTGCGGCGGCTGGCTGCGGCAGCGATAGTGGGTTCGCTCAAGCCCTCCACCGTACAACTGACGGTGAAGGTCTGTTCATGCGCCTCCCCTTCCATGGCAGTCACGCTATAGGTGGGCAGGGGTAAACGGCGGGCCTGCAAAAACTCTTGCAGACGGGTCTTTGGATCCTTCAGATTGGCGGCAGGCTGTACGGCGTCGATCTTCTCTTCGTACAATTCAAGGATCAACTGCCGGGCACGTTCGATATCGCTGTCTAGATAGACGGCGCCGAAGATCGCCTCCAGGGCGTCGGCCAGAATCGACTCGCGGCGGTAGCCGCCGCTCTTGAGTTCCCCGGAGCCCAGATTGAGGCAATCCCCCAGTTTGAGGTCCAGTGCGATGAGGGCCAGCGTATCGCCCTTCACCAGCGAGGCGCGCAGGCGGCTCAGGGTTCCCTCGTTGACGTTGCCGAAGCGACGATACAACTCGGCCGAGATGACGAAACTGAGCACGGCATCGCCGAGAAACTCCAGCCGCTCATTATTGTGGCTGCCCACACTACGGTGGGTGAGCGCCATTTCCAGCAGCCCCGGGTCACGGAAATTATAGCCGAGGTTACGGCAGAGCGTGTCCAACGGCTTCAACGGGCAGCAACCTCCACCGTATCGTCGAAGCTGACCAGGAAGCTGATGTTATAGACAAATGGCACTACCACCTCGTAGGCGACGTTGACGCGATAGATGTTGCCGTCACGCTGAATGGTAATGTCTTCGCGCTTTACGCGCTTGACGTCGTTGATATCCAGGCGTCGCACCAATGCCTCGCGCAATTCGCCGGGACCGGCACCGCGTAAGCCCTGATCCGAGACCAGGGAGTCCATGGACGAGTTGACACTCAAGTGTTCCATGTACACCGGGAACAGCTTGAGTCCAGTAACGGCAATGACACCTGCAATGGCAAACACGACCACCCAACTGATCAGTGTCATGCCGGCTTGCTGCCGTCTCACAGCAATCGAGTTCATCATGTCCTACGCTCCTTATTTGACGCTGCTGCCGATACGGCCCCAGTCAATGCGGCCGGCGGCCGTATCCCAATTCATCCAGATGAAGAAGGCCTTGCCTACCAGATTGCCCTCCGGAACCGTGCCCCAGAAGCGACTATCCCGACTGTTGTCACGATTGTCGCCCATAACGAAATACTGTCCTTCACCCACGGTGTATTCAAAGCCGTGTTCGAAACCTTCCGGGACCACCAGGATTTGGTGGCTGCTGCCGTTGAGGGTCTCTTCGCGCACGTTGGCGCCGGTCATCACCGCGCCCGAGCCGGCGCCCACATAACTGGTTACGTATTTCTGCGGCACTTCGGTCCCATTGATATAGAGCACCTTGTTGCGATAGGCAACGGTATCGCCCGGCACGCCGATGACGCGCTTGATGTAGTCGACGCGCGGGTCTTCCGGATAGCGGAACACGATGATCTCGCCGCGCTGCGGCGAACCCAGATCCAGGAAACGGGTATTGAGCACCGGCAGGCGCAGGCCATAGGAGAACTTGTTCACTAGGATGAAGTCGCCTACCAGCAGGGTCGGCATCATCGAACCGGAAGGGATGCGGAACGGCTCCACCACAAAGGAGCGGATCAGCAGGACAATGAGTATCACCGGGAAGAAGGAGCGGGACAGGTCGACCAGGTAGGGGGCCTTACCAACAGCCTCGGTCAGCGCATCCCCCTTGGCGCCGGCGCCGGCGGCGGCGGCGCTGGCACGGCGCTTGGGTGCCCACAGCACGATGTCCAGCAACCACACCACGCCGGTGATTGCCGTGGCCAACACCAATATCAACGGAAAATCCATGCTCAACCCTTCTTACCTACGTGCAGGACGGCAAAGAAAGCCTCCTGCGGAATTTCGACCGTACCGACCTGCTTCATGCGCTTCTTGCCAGCCTTCTGCTTTTCCAGCAGTTTGCGCTTGCGGCTCACGTCACCGCCGTAGCACTTGGCCAGCACATTCTTGCGCATCGCCTTGACGTTGGTGCGAGCGATGATGTGGGAACCGATGGACGCCTGAATGGCGACATCGAACATCTGGCGCGGGATCAGCTCGCGCATCTTCTCGGCCAGCTCACGGCCGCGCACCTGGGCCTGGTCACGGTGCACGATGACCGCCAGGGCATCGACCCGTTCGCCATTGATCATGATGTCCAGCTTGACCAGGTTGGCCACCTGGAAGCGGTTGAACTGATAGTCCATGGAGGCAAAGCCGCGGCTGCACGACTTCAGGCGATCGAAGAAATCGAGTACCACTTCGTTGAGCGGTAGTTCATAGTTGACAGATACCTGTTTGCCCGCGAACTGCATGTTCTTCTGCACACCGCGCTTTTCCGTGCACAGGGTCAGCACGTTACCCAGATAGTCCTGCGGCACCAGGATATTGGCGGTGATGATCGGCTCGCGGATCTCGGCGATGTAGTTGGGCTCGGGCAGGTTGGCCGGATTGTCCACCTTGAGGATCTCGCCCTTGGTGGTGAGCACCTCATAGATGACGGTGGGCGCGGTGGTGATCAGGTCCAGATCGTATTCGCGCTCCAGCCGCTCCTGGATGATCTCCATGTGCAGCATGCCGAGAAACCCGCAGCGGAAGCCGAAGCCCAACGCCTGCGAGGTTTCCGGCTCATAGAACAAGGCAGCATCGTTGAGGCGCAGCTTGGCCAGCGCCTCGCGCAGATTTTCGTAGTCCTCGGCACTGATGGGGAACAGGCCGGCAAATACACGCGGTTGCACCGGACGGAAGCCGGGCAGTGGCACCGCGGCGGGACGATCGGTCAGGGTGATGGTATCGCCCACCGGCGCGCCGTCGATCTCCTTGATGCCGGCGATGATGAAGCCCACCTCGCCCGCCTCCAGCGCCTGGGTGTCCTTCATCTTCGGTGTGAATACGCCGACGCGGTCCACCTGATAGCTGCGGCCGGTGGACATGATGGTGACCTTTTGTTTGGGCTTGAGTGCGCCCTGCATCACGCGCACCAGCGACACCACGCCCAGGTAGTTGTCGAACCAGGAGTCGATGATCAGGGCCTGCAGCGGTGCGGCGCGGTCGCCTTTGGGCGCCGGTATCTTGGTGACCAGTTGCTCCAGCAGGTCGTCGATGCCGAGACCACTCTTGGCGCTGACCAGAACGGAATCGCTGGCCTCGATACCGATGATCTCCTCGATTTCGGCGATCACCCGCTGCGGTTCTGCTGCCGGCAGGTCAATCTTGTTCAGTACCGGCATCACCTCCAGGCCCTGCTCGATGGCGGTGTAGCAGTTGGCGACGGTCTGGGCCTCGACGCCCTGGGAGGCGTCCACCACCAGCAGCGCGCCTTCACAGGCGGCCAGCGAACGTGACACCTCGTAGGAGAAGTCGACATGACCCGGGGTATCGATGAAGTTGAGGTGATAGACTTCGCCGTTGCGCGCCTTGTAGTCCAGGGACACGCTCTGCGCCTTGATGGTGATGCCGCGCTCGCGCTCCAAGTCCATGGAGTCGAGCACCTGGGCCTCCATCTCGCGCTCGGTCAGGCCGCCACAGACCTGGATGAAACGGTCGGCGATGGTGGATTTGCCGTGGTCGATATGGGCGATGATGGAAAAATTGCGAATGTGCTCGAGGTCGCTCACTGAAGGGGGTTCCGTTGAAAGCGCCGCTCACGGCCTTCCATGGCCTCCGCGGCATAAGTCCATCCGTGGACAAAACGAAGAGGCGCCACAACGGGCGCCACAGTGGGCGAAATTGTACAGAAAATCAGGGGGCTGCGAAATAGCGCCGGACGGTATCTTGATCCAGGAAATAGTGGCACAACTCCCCCTGGGGGGAGGTCAGCACCGGCACCCACTCGCCGTAGCGCTGCTCCAGCAGCGGGTCGGAATCCACATCGATGGTATGCAGGTTGAATTGCAATTCCTGCTGCAGCAGGCGCAGGGCCAGCAGCATGTCGTCGCACAGCGAACAGCCGTAGCGCAGGTACAGCGTCAATTTACGCTCAGCCGTCACTTGGGCAACCGCAGGGCGAGGAAGATGGGGCCGCTGCGGCGCTGTATCAGGACCGGCACCGACTTCCCCTTGGGCAACTCGCGCACCAGCTTGTTGAAGTGTGCCACATTGTCCACGTCCACGTTGTTCAGCTTGAGCAGCACGTCGCCGCGGCGGATACCCGCTTCCTGCGCCGGCCCGGCCTCCACCTGTTGTACCAGTACCCCCTGGCGCTGCTCCAGTCCCAGCTCCTTGCGCTGCTCGGGTGTCAGATCGGTGACGGTGACATTGAGGCGGTTGTCGCTGCTGCTGCTGGGCTTGCCCTCGGCCAGGGTGAGTTCCTCATCCTTGGGCAGCTCCTCCACCCGCACGGTAAGCGTTTGGCGCTTGCCGTTGCGGATCACGCTGACCTTGGTGTCGGCATTGATACGGCTGCGGCCTACTATCGGGGGCAGATCCGACGAAGAATCGATGGTTTTACCCCCGAATTCCACGATGATATCCCCCACTTCGATGCCGGCTTTGGCCGCCGGACCGTCTTTGAGCACCTTGGCGACCAGGGCGCCGGCCGGGCGTTTCATGCCGAAGGACTCGGCCAGCTCGCGGGTCACGTCCTGGATCAGGACACCGAGCCAGCCGCGGGTGACATAACCCTTATCCTTGAGCTGGGCAACGACATCCATGGCCACGTCGACCGGGATGGCGAAGGATAGCCCCATGAAGCCGCCGGTGCGGCTATAAATCTGCGAATTGATGCCGATCACCTCACCGTCCAGATTGAACAGCGGGCCGCCGGAGTTGCCGGGGTTGATGGCCACATCGGTCTGGATGAAGGGCACGTAGCTCTCGCTGGGCAGGCTGCGGCCCAGGGCGCTGACCACACCGACGGAGACGGAATGGTCGAAGCCGAAGGGTGAGCCGATGGCCATGACCCATTCGCCGACCTTGATCCTGTCGGCCTGGCCGAACGTGACCACCGGCAGGCCGCTGGCCTCCACCTTGAGCAGGGCGAGGTCGCTGCGCTTGTCGGCGCCGATCAGTTTGGCCAACAGTTCGCGCCGATCACTCAGCCGTACCAGAATTTCGTCGGCCCCCTCCACCACATGGTTGTTGGTAAGGATGAAGCCGTCACCATCGATGACAAAGCCGGAACCCAGCGAGCGAGCGCCTTCGCGCTCCCGCGGTTCGGGCATCTCGCCCGGATTGCCGAAGAAATGGCGGAACAGATCGCCCCACGGCCCCTCCTCCGGAAATTCGGGCAGGGGCATGCCGGGCGGCAGGCGCAGTTGCGGCTGCTGCGCCCGTGGTTTCTGCTTGGTGCTGATGTTGACCACCGCGGGGCCGTATTTTTCCACCAATACGGTAAAGTCGGGCAACTCACGCGCCCCGGCGTTGCCGGCCAGAAACAGGAGCACGAGAAACAGCCAGGAAAGGTGTAGTGTCGATCGTGTCATGGGACTAATTCGCATGGGTTTTTCCTGAAAGAAAATTCACCGTTGCCGTGGGCGTGGCACGACGCAGAATCACTGGTCTGTGTGTCGGGTCACCGCTCCAGCGCCGGTTGCGCCGGCGCAACCACAGAAAGCCTGTGCCGAGACCAACCAAACCGCCGACGATGGCCGGTGCATCGCTGCCGGCCAGGCCCAGCTGCGGTGCCAGACCTTCCGCCAGCAATGCGCCCGCCACCAAGGTAAGCAAGGGCAGCAGGTAGACGGCGGCCGAGCCGCGCACCAGCAGCGACTCGCTGATACCTACGACGACCTCGTCACCCGGCTCGGCGCCGATGGGATTGAGCACTTCGACCTCGTGGCCACGGGCGCCGAACAGACCGGCCAGGGCGCCGGTGCCACAGCCCTTGCGGGCAGAGCAACTGCCGCAGCTGCTGCGGCGCTCGGTCTGTACCCAGGCGGAATCTCCCGCCGTGCGCATCACCCGTCCGCTCTCTTCGATCATGTTTCAGTTCCGCAGGGCGACCGATTCGGCAATGCGGCGCGCCGTTACCGGAGGGACCTCGCCCATCACGGTGATGTAGTAGCCATGATGGCTGCGCGTGTAGGTGTTGACCGCGCCCAAGCGCAGGCCCCCGATGAACCCTTCGCGCCCCTCGCCCTCCGGCTCGATGAACACCGACACCGAGGCCAGCCCGTCGCTGAACAGCAGGTGCTCCACCTGGGCATTGGTGCCGGCGATGATGTGGTGACGGTGATTTTCCAGCACGAAGCCGGGCGGCAGTTCGCCGACCATCCAGCGTTCGGCGGCGTCATGCCATTCCAGGTTTTCCCGGTTGCGTTGCCACACCACGTCGCGGCCGCGGGTTTCCGGCTCCAGCAGGGCCGGCGGCAGGGTGTCGTAAAACTCCAGGGCGGTAAACATCAGCTGTTCCACCACCGCACCCTCTTCGTTATACAGCTCGGAACGCAGCAGCAGCCCCTTGTCATGATGCAGCCACAGGGCGTGGCCATAGCGGTAGCGGTCCAGAGGGGTGATGACGATCTTGCGGGCATTGTGGCCGGCAATGCGTTCATCGCCGCCATCGCTGAAGCGGTAATAGCGCTCCAGGGTCTCCAGGCGTTGCGGCAGATCCAGCGGCAGGCGGCGCGCGGGACCGGTGTTTTCCACCACGACCTCATTGTCGTCGGGCAGGATGCAGGTGACCTTTTCGTTGTCGCGGATCACTTCACGGGACGGCCCGCTCAAACTCAACAGACGCTCTTTTTCGGTCCCGTTGTTGCTGCTGTGCACGATGCGCATGGTCTGCATGTGGCCATCGTGCGAATAGACGAAGGTGCCGTCGTAGTCGAGCTGGTGGGCGGCCTGTGACATCCGCTCCAGCCAAAGTCGCGGATTTTGGGTTGGTACGCCGGCCAGTACGTCCGACGCCAGGGTCGCAGCGAACAGGACGCCACCGACCAAGGGGGCGATAACGGCTTGCTTCACTTGGCCTTCTCGTTGCTGACGATACGCACATAGGGCAGTACGCCCTGCATGCCGGAAGAGACGGAATACTCGTTGTGGTTCACCAGATAGGAATTGAGCCGGCCACGGGCGGCCTGTTCCGCCACCGTCACGGGAGTGGCGGTACTGGCCAGCTGCACCATCTCGTGAGCCGGCCGCGCATTCTGCGCCATCTGCAGCGGGGCCGGACCGGCGCCGGGCTGCACGTCATCCTGCTGGACGGTGAGGATGGCCACGGCTGCCACCGAGGCGGCGATGGCCAGACCGGCGGCTTGTTTGGCCAGAGACGGCAGGCGCGGTTTGCGGCGCGGCGCCAGCAGGGTCGGCTCCTGCTCCAGCGCCTGGTGTACCCGCAGGTGCAGCCTGCTGGCCTGCGCCGAGGCGAGGTTGGCGTGCAGGGCGTCGCCGATCAGATGATATCGGCTCCACACCCCCTGCGCCTCGGTGTCGTGCCGCAGCCGTTCCAGTGCCTGGCGCAGCGCGGGACCGCGCAGTTCATCGTCCACCAGGGCCGAAATCGTTTCACTTGTGTGGTTTGCCATGTCCTACCGCCTCGGGTCTTGCCGTGTTCGGGTTGTCGCCTGATAACGCTTAGTCACTCAAGCAGGGGCTTGAGTTTCGTATCTATCGCCTCGCGTGCGCGAAATATGCGCGAACGCACCGTGCCGATGGGGCAATTCATGGCCTCGGCAATCTCTTCATAGCTGAGTCCCTCCAGTTCCCGGAGGGTGATGGCGGTACGCAGGTCTTCGGGCAGGTCTTCGATGGCACGGAAGATGGTGCGCTCGATCTCGTCCTTGAGCGCCAGGTGTTCGGGGGTGTCGCTTTCGCGCAGGGAGCCGGAGGACTCCATGTCCAGCTGGACGGCATCGGCGGCGTCGATGTCGGTGTCGGGCGGGCGCCGCCCCAGGGAAACCAGGTGATTCTTGGCCGTATTGATGGCAATGCGGTATAGCCAGGTATAGAACGCGCTCTCGCCGCGGAAATTGGCCAGGGCGCGGTAGGCCTTGATGAAGGTTTCCTGGGCAACGTCGAGCGACTCATCCGGATCCCGTACATAGCGTGAAATCAGCTTGACGATCTTGTGCTGATACTTCTGCACCAGGAGGTCGAACGCACGCTTGTCTCCCTGCTGGACGCGCTCGACGAGTTCCTGATCAACATGTTGCACGCCCATGGGGGCCTACCCTTTCATCCTTCGTTCGAGGCGACACCCTGCTGGACACCGGGTATAGACTGACTTTGCTGCCGGGAGTTCGCCAAAACATTACGTTTTTCGTATAGTTGCGCATCATAAACAAGCCGGCCTCCCAGGGCCAGCGTCCTTCGCATCCTGCCCGAGGCCACTTTGCGCGATTTCATGCACGGCGAACAGCATCACTATGACGTCCTGGTCATCGGCAGCGGTGCCGCCGGCCTCACCGTGGCCCTCAATCTGCCTTCTTCGCTTGAGATCGCCGTGCTGGCCAAGGCCGTCAGTTCCGAAGGCTCCACCTACTACGCCCAGGGCGGCGTGGCGGCAGTGCTGGATGCCCATGACTCGGTGGAATCCCATATCGAAGATACGCTCAACGCCGGCGCCGGACTGTGCCACGCGGATGCCGTGCGCTACACCGTGGAGCACAGCCGGGAGGCCATCCAGTGGCTGATCGACGAAGGCGTGGCCTTCACCGGCGAGAACGGTGAGGACCACCATAACGACTACCACCTCACCCGCGAGGGTGGCCACAGCCACCGCCGCGTGATCCATGCCGCCGACGCCACCGGCCGTGCCATCGAAACCACCCTCCTCGACCAGGCCCGTGCCCGCGGCAACATCGCCCTGCACGCCAATCGCATTGCAGTGGACCTGATCACCAGCGCCAAGCTGGGCCGCGGCGGCAACCGGGTGCTCGGCGCCTATGTGCTGGACCGCAACAAGGGCAAGGTGGAGGTCTACCGTGCGCGCACCGTGGTACTGGCCACCGGCGGCGCCAGCAAGGTCTACCTGTATACCTCCAACCCGGACATCTCCACCGGCGACGGCATCGCCATGGCCTGGCGCGCCGGTTGCCGGGTGGCCAATATGGAATTCAACCAATTCCATCCCACCTGCCTGTATCATCCCAAGGCCAAGTCCTTCCTCATCACCGAGGCGGTGCGTGGCGAAGGCGGCAGGCTGCTGTTGCCGGACGGCACGCGCTTCATGCAACGCTTCGATCCGCGCGGCGAACTGGCACCGCGCGACATCGTGGCCCGCGCCATCGATCACGAGATCAAGCGTCTGGGTGTGGAGTGCCTATATCTGGATATCAGCCATCGTCCGGCGGAATTCATCCAGAGCCACTTCCCCACGGTCTATGCCCGTTGTCTGGAGTTCGGTATCGACATCACCCGCGAGCCGATCCCGGTGGTGCCCGCCGCCCACTACACCTGCGGCGGCGTGATGGTGGATCTCAACGGCCGTACCGATATCCATGGCCTGTATGCCGCCGGCGAGGTCACCTTCACCGGTCTGCACGGCGCAAACCGGCTGGCCAGCAACTCATTGCTGGAGTGCCTGGTGTTCGGCCGCGCCGCGGCCCTGGATATCGCCTCCCGTCTGAGTGAACTGCCGCCGGTGGACGCCTTGCCCGCCTGGGACGAAAGCCGTGTCACCGATTCCGATGAAGAAGTGGTGGTGTCGCACAACTGGGAAGAGCTGCGCCGCTTCATGTGGGACTATGTGGGCATCGTACGCACCGACAAGCGTCTGCAACGGGCCAAGCGCCGCGTCGATCTGCTTTGCTGTGAGATTCACGACTACTACGGCAATTTCCGCGTCACCAACGACCTGCTGGAGCTGCGCAACCTGGTGCAGGTGGCCGATCTCATCATCCGCTCCGCCATGGCGCGCAAGGAAAGCCGCGGCCTGCATTACACCCTGGATTACCCGGACCCCGCCCCCGGCGAGCCGCAGGACACCATCCTGACACCGGACAACTCGCCGCTGCGCTGAGCGTTATTCCCTCATACCCGCTCCAGTCGCAGCGCCACCCGCAGCGCCCGGAATTGCTCTGCCGGCAGGCTGTCACCAAGCAGCGTGAGGCTGTGGCGGCAACCACCCTCCTCGCTTACGCGGAGCACCACCAGCCAGGGGGTGAGCACGGTATCGGGCAGCAGCCGTACCGGCACGACGCTGCCGTCGTCCCGGTGCCACAACCAGCCGCCGTCGCTTTCGCGCGCCAACCGCACCTGGGTCAGGCAGCGGCGCCGGTAATGGCGATAGCTGAACCAGAGCAGCGGCAGCAGCAGGGCCGGCCAGAGATGGTCTGGTGCCATCCCTAACAGCAGGATGGCGCTGGCCAGGTGGCTTACCCGCAGCAGGCGCAGCAGGCGGTGCGAGGGTTGCGGCTCAAGGTACAGCGGTGTGACGGATGCATGCGATGACATGGGCGAGGTCTCCATCCATGGGCTGCCGGTGCCCCAGCAGATACTCCAGCAACTCCTGATCCGGCAGCTCCAGCAGGCGTTCGAAGTCCGCGTGCTGCCGGGGAGCCAGCGCCGCATAGCCGTGGCGCAGGAATTCTTCCAGCAGGATATCCAGTTCCAGCATTCCCCGCCGGCAACGCCAGTGGAGCCGGCGCTGTTTGCAGTTGCTGCTTTCGGGCTCTGCGGGCGCGGCCTGGTTCATGAGGTATGCGCCGCTCATACCTGATGGGTGAGCATCAAGGCCTTGATGCGCCCGATGGCCTGCGTTGGATTGAGTCCCTTGGGGCACACGTCAACACAACTCATGATGGTGTGGCAGCGGAACAGGCGGTAAGGCCCATCCAGCTCGGAGAGACGCTGCGCCTTGGCATGATCGCGGCTATCGGCGAGAAAACGCCAGGCCTGCAACAGCGCCGCCGGGCCGCGGAACTGCTCTGGATTCCACCAGAACGAGGGGCAGGCCGTGGTACAGCAGGCGCACAGGATGCACTCATACAAACCATCGAGTTGGGCACGCTGCTCCGGCGTTTGCGGGCGCTCCACTTCCGGCTCAGGATCGTGGGCGATGAGATAGGGTTTTACGGAACGGTAGTGGTGATAGAACTGGCTCAGATCCACCACCAGATCACGGATCACCGGCAGCTTGGGCAGCGGCCGCACCGTTACCGGCTCGCGCAGTTCCGCCAGCGGCGTGACACAGGCCAATACGTTGCGGCCGTTGACGTTGAGTCCGTCCGAACCGCACACGCCCTCACCGCAGGAATGGCGAAAGCTCAGGCTCTCATCCTGTGACGCCTTCATTTCCAGCAGGGCATCGCGCAGCATCATACCCGGCCGCACATCGCGCAGCGCGAAGGGCTGCATATAGGGTGCGACGTCGGTGTCCGGATTGTAGCGATGGATGAGAAATTTCATGGCGGGCGCTACTTCAGTAGGTTCTTTCCTGCGGCGGGAAGGACTCCACCGTCAACGGTTTCATGCGTACCGGCTTGTAGTCGAGGGTGCGGCCCTCGCGGAAGAACAGCGTATGGCGCAGCCAGCGCTCGTCGTCGCGGCCGGGATAGTCGACCCGCGTGTGGGCACCGCGACTCTCGGTGCGGCCCAGGGCCGAGGTGACAGTGGCCAGCGCCAACTCCATCAGGTTTTCCAGTTCCAGCGCCTCGATGCGCGCGGTGTTGAATACCCGGCTGTGATCGCGCAGCACAGCCTGCTGCAGGCGCTGCTGCAACTGCAACACCTTATCCAATCCCTGCTCCAATATCTCACGGCTGCGGAACACACCGCAGTGATCCTCCATCACCTGTTGCAGCTCACGCCGCAGGCCATCGACGCTTTCGCCATCACCACGCCGCTCCCAGCGCGCAAGGCGTGCCAGGGCCTGCTCGACACTGGCCGGATTGGGCGGACGGTGGAAGCGGTTTTCGCGCAGGAATTCGATGATGTCGTTGCCAGCGGCGCGGCCGAATACCACGATGTCGAGCAGCGAATTGCCGCCCAGGCGATTGGCGCCGTGCACCGAGACGCAGGCGCACTCGCCCACCGCATACAGTCCCGGCACGACCTCTTCGCCCTGCCCCGCCGGCACTACCACGCGGCCGTGGCGATCGGTGGGAATCCCTCCCATGGTGTAGTGGGCGGTGGGATAGACCGGGATCGGCGCGTGCGCCGGGTCGATGTGGAGGAAGGTCTTGGCCAGTTCGCGGATCGCCGGCAGGCGCTCGGCCACTACCGCTTCACCCAGGTGGTCCACCTTGAGCAGCACATGGTCGCCCTGCGGGCCGCAACCCCGCCCCTCTTTCACCTCGGTGTAGATGGCGCGGCTGACCACATCGCGGCTGGCGAGATCCTTGGCGTGCGGTGCATAGCGCTCCATGAAACGCTCGCCGTGCCGGTTGATCAAATAGCCGCCTTCACCGCGCACCCCCTCCGAGATCAGCATGCCCTTGCCGTGTATGCCGGTAGGATGGAACTGAAAGAACTCCATATCCTGCAACGGGATACCGGCACGCAGCGCCATCGCCATGCCATCGCCGGTATTGATGCGGGCGTTGGTGTTGGTGCGAAACAGCTGGCCGGCACCGCCGGTGGCGATGAGTGTGGTCTTGGCCTCGATGAGCAGAGGCTCGCCGGTTTCGATCTCCAGCGCCAGGGCGCCGAGGATGTAGCCCTGCTCGTCGCGGATGAGATCGACGGCGAAGTATTCGTCGAAGAAGTGGGTACGAGCGCGGATGTTCTGCTGATACAGCGTATGCAGGATGGCGTGGCCGGTGCGGTCCGCCGCGGCGCAGGCACGTGCCGCCTGCTCGCCGCCGAAGTTCTGGCTCTGGCCGCCGAAGCGGCGCTGGTAGATGCGGCCGTTGGGCAGGCGCGAAAACGGTACGCCGGCGTGCTCCAATTCGACCACGATATTGGCCGCGGCACGGCACATGTATTCGATGGCATCCTGGTCGCCCAGGTAATCGCTGCCCTTGATGGTGTCGTACATGTGCCAATGCCAATTGTCCGGCAATACATTGGCCAGCGCCGCGTTGATGCCGCCCTGCGCCGCCACGGTGTGCGAACGGATGGGGAATACCTTGGACACCACCGCCACACTGGCCTCCGCCTGCGCCAGTTGCAGCGCGGCACGCAGGCCGCCGCCGCCGGCGCCGATGACCAGGGTGTCGAACTTGCGGGTGACGAGCGGCCTCATCTCATCACTCCGATCAGGATGCGCAGCAGCCACACGGCCAGGACCAGCAGCCAGCCCCATAGCAGGGCCAGCAGCGCGAGCCGCAGCAGTGGGGCGCGCACATAGTCAAGGATCACATCACGTATGCCGACCCAGGCATGGACCAGCAGGGCGATGAATAGCAGCGCTGCACCGATGCCCATGGCCGGTTGCGCCCACAGCGCACGCCAGGCGGCATGGTCGGTAACCGGATGGAGCAGGAAATATATCAGCGCCCACAGGGTGTAGCCGGCCAGGTACAGGGCGCTCAGCCGCTGCAGCATCCAGGCACGCAGGCCGGTGATCTGATGACTCATGGCCACAGCACCCCCAGCAGCAGGGCCAGCAACCCGAAGGCGCCGACCCACCAGGCGCTACGACGGGCGGTGCCCCGCTCCCCCCCAATCTCGGCGTCAATGAGCAGCAGGCGCAGCCCCGCGGCGAGGTGATGGGCCAATGCCCAGACCATCAGGGCTGTGAAAAAATGCGTCGGCCAGCCCTGCAGCAGTTGCTGCACGGCAGCATACCCGTCGGCATCGGCCAGCGAGCGCTCCAGCAACCCGATGGCCGGGGCCAGGGCAAGAAACAGTAAGATGCCGGACAGCCGATGAAGGATAGACATCAGCGCCGTCACCGGCAGATGGAGTTGCAGCAGATGGAAGAAAACCGGGCGTTTGCTCTGGGGCGTCATGGGTTGAGAAGTATATCAGAGCCCCAATAACAGCCCCGAAAGTTTCCCGTTTCACTGTGGTATTACCAAGACAGGCCTATTTGGCTATGATGGGCCATCACGAGCATATGAGGACTCGGGTATGTTGAGCGAATGGCAGGCATTTCTCCAGCAATCAGGCGCCACCCTCGCCGCGGGGCGGGTGGAACACTTCGGCGCGCCCGAGGCAGAGCAGGCGGCGGCCCTGCAGGGGGATATCATCGTCGATCTGTCGCACTTCGGCCTGCTGCGCGTAGAGGGACCGGATAGCCTCACCTTCATGCAGGGACAGTTCACCAATGACGTGCGTCAGGTGACCGCCGACCGCAGCCAGCTCAGTGGCCATCTCAGCCCCAAGGGGCGTCTGTTCAATGTCTTTCGCCTGTTCCAGCGCGACGGCGCCTATTATCTGCGCATGCCGGCGGAACTGGTGCAGCCGGCACTGGAGCGCCTGCGCAAATACGTGCTGATGTCCAAGGTGACCCTGGCCGATGCCGGCGACAGCCTGCTGCGCCTCGGTGTCTCCGGCCCGCACGCCTACGCCCGGCTGTCGCAGGACCTGGATCGTATGCCGCAGGCGGCCGATGAAGTCGCTCACGGCAAGGGCCTGACCGTAATTCGCGTCGCTGGTCCCCATCCGCGTGCCGAAGTCTACGGCGATACCGCCAGCATCAAGGCGCTGTGGCAGCGCCTGGGCGCGGTGGCCAAACCGGCCGGTGCCGCCGCCTGGGCCCTGCTCGACATCCATGCCGGCCTGCCCAATGTCTTTCCAGCCAATGTCGAGGCCTTCGTACCGCAGATGGTCAACCTCCAGCTGGTCAACGGCGTCAGCTTTCGCAAGGGCTGCTATACCGGCCAGGAGGTGGTGGCGCGCATGCAGTACCTCGGCACACTGAAGCGACGCATGTACCTGGCCCATATCGCCGGTGATACCGTACCGGTCCCCGGCACCGAACTGTATTGCAGCAACTCCGACAGCGGTCAGGGGGCCGGCAAGGTGGTCGATGCCCAGCCTGCCCCCGGTGGTGGCGCCGATTTGCTGGTGGTGGTGCAGGTTTCATTGCTGGAGAATAATGACGAAGTGCGCATTGGCGATGCTGCCGGTGCCCCTTTGCAGTTCAAATCGCTGCCCTACGCCTTTCCGGTAGAGGCGCAGGACACCGGAAGTTAATGCCAGATAACAATAGGGAATAACCGTGACTGATATCAGCCGCCAGTTTTACGACGAACTGCTTGCCGACCTGGAACACAACCGCCTGGTATTGCCGACACTGCCTGAAGTGGCACTCAAGGTGCGCGAGGTGGTAGATGACCCGGATTCGTCCATCGGCGATCTGGTCAAGACCATCGTCAGCGATCCGGCCTTGAGCGCGCGCCTGATTCAGGTGGCGAACAGCCCGCTGATGCGCGCCGGGCGCAAGATCGAAAGCGTGGATGCGGCGGTCAGCCGCCTCGGCATGCGCATCGTGCGCGACCTCGCCACCAGCATGGTGATGCAGCAGATGTTCCAGGCCACTTCCGATGTGACCGACAAGCGCCTGCGTGAGCTGTGGGAACACAGCACCGAGGTGGCGGCCATCTGCCACGCCCTGGCCGGTCAGTTCACCAAGCTGAATCCCGAGCAGGCCCTATTGGCCGGTCTGGTGCACGATATCGGCGCCATGCCGATCCTCACCAAGGCCGAGGATTTTCCGGAGCTGCTGCAGGACGAAAAGGCACTGGACTGGGTTATCCGGGAACTGCATCCCCGTGTCGGTGGCGCCATCCTGCGTTCCTGGAATTTCCCGCCGGAGTTGGTGGATGTCGCCGAGAAGCATGAAGACACCGGCTACAACTCGGCGGCGACAGACTTTGTCGATGTGGTGATCGTGGCCAACCTGCAAGCCTATCTGGGCACCGACCATCCCTTGGGTCAACATGACCTGAGTGTAGTACCTGCCTTTGCCAAGTTGGGACTCAGCCCGGATGTGAATGTAATCGAAATGGACGAGACGGGTGACGCGATCCGCGAAACCCAGCAGTTGCTGAATATTTAGTATCGAACCACCAATTAAAAAAGCCGGTTCCCGCGAGGGAACCGGCTTTTTCTTTGGCAAGCTGACGTAGGAAATTGTTACATCGGCCGCATGTGCGGGAACAGCAGCACATCGCGGATCGATGGTGCGTCGGTGAACAGCATCACCAGGCGATCGATGCCGATACCCTCACCCGCCGTGGGCGGCAGACCGTGTTCCAACGCCACAATATAGTCGGCATCAAAGTGCATGGCCTCATCATCGCCAGCGTCTTTTTCCAGCACCTGCTTGCGGAAACGCTCCGCCTGATCTTCCGGATCATTCAACTCGGAGAAACCGTTGGCGATCTCGCGCCCGCCGATAAAGAACTCGAAGCGGTCGGTCACCGTCGGGTCGTTATCGTTGAGACGCGCCAGCGGCGATATCTCGGTGGGATAGGCGGTGATGAAGGTCGGCTGCATCAGCTTGTGCTCCACCGTTTCCTCGAAGATCAGCGTCTGCACCTTGCCCAGGCCAAAGCTTGGCTTCACCTCCTGCCCCAGGGCGCGCGCAATCTTGCTCGCCTCCTCCAGACTTTCCAACTGTTCCGCCGTGATCTTCGGGTTGTAGGCCAGGATCGATTCCTTCATGGTCATGCGCTTGAAGGGTGAACCAAAATCAAACTCCTGCCCCTGGTAGGTGATGGTGGTAGTACCGAGGATGTCGCGTGCCAGGGAACGCAACAATTCCTCAGTGAGGTCCATCAGGTCACGATAGTCGGCATAGGCCTGGTAAAACTCGATCATGGTGAACTCGGGGTTGTGCCGGGTCGACAGCCCTTCGTTGCGGAAATTGCGGTTGATCTCGAACACGCGCTCGAAACCACCCACCACCAAACGCTTCAAATACAGCTCAGGCGCAATGCGCAGGTACAAGTCCATGTCGAGGGCATTGTGATGCGTGACAAAGGGTCGCGCACTGGCGCCGCCCGGAATCACGTGCATCATCGGCGTTTCCACTTCAAGGAAGCCGTGATCAACCATGAATTCACGAATCAGATGGATGATGCGTGAGCGGATGCGGAAGGTGTTGCGCGATACGTCATTGGCGATGAGATCGATATAGCGCTGGCGATAGCGTGTCTCCTGATCGCTCAGCCCCTGCCACTTTTCCGGCAGCGGACGCAGCGCCTTGGTGAGCAGGCGGATGCTGTCCACCCGTACCGACAACTCGCCCGCCTTGGTGCGAAACAGTGTGCCCTCGGCGCCGACGATATCGCCGATATCCCAGCGCTTGAAGTCGTCATAGGCATCGGTGCCAATGGCATCGCGCTGGACAAACAACTGGATCTGTCCCGCCATGTCCTTGATGTGGGTGAACGACACCTTGCCCATGACGCGCTTCAACATCATGCGCCCCGCCACACTGACACGCACGGGAGTGGCTTCCAGCGCCGCCTCGTCCAACTCGCCATAGCGGGCATGCAACTCGCCGGTCATCACGTTGCGCCGGAAGTCGTTGGGGAAGGGGTTGCCGCGTTCGCGCAAGGCATGCAGCTTGGCGCGCCGCTCGGCGATCAGCTTGTTCTCGTCCTGCTTCTGTTCGATATCGCTCATAGCAATAGATCCAAATAAACCACGGAGGACTCGGAGGACACGGAGACGACGGGGTTATACCTTCGTGAACTCCGTGCCCTCCGTGGTCAACAGATGTTACAGGCCACTTTTCAGGCTGGCCTCGATGAAGTCGTCCAGGTCGCCATCCAGCACGGCCTGGGTGTTGCCGGTTTCCACGCCGGTACGCAAATCCTTGATGCGCGACTGGTCCAGTACATAGGAGCGGATCTGGCTGCCCCAGCCGATGTCGGACTTACTGTCTTCCAGTGCCTGCTTTTCCGCGTTGCGTTTTTGCAGCTCCATCTCGTAGAGCTTGGCGCGCAGCTGATTCATGGCGGTATCACGGTTCTGGTGTTGCGACCGCTGGTTCTGACAGGCGCAGACGATGCCCGTGGGAATGTGGGTGATACGCACGGCTGACTCGGTACGGTTGACGTGCTGACCGCCGGCACCAGAGGCACGGTAGACGTCAACCCGCAAATCCGCCGGATTGATTTCGATATCTATATTCTCGTCCACCTCGGGTGACACAAACACCGAGGCAAAGGAGGTGTGGCGGCGGTTGCCGGAGTCGAACGGCGACTTGCGCACCAAGCGGTGCACACCGGTTTCGGTACGCAGCCAACCGTAGGCATAGGGACCCTGGATGTGGATGGTGGCGCTCTTGATGCCGGCCACTTCACCCTCGGACACTTCCATCAATTCGGTCTTGAAACCACGGCGCTCACCCCAGCGCAGGTACATGCGCAACAGCATGCTGGCCCAGTCCTGCGCCTCGGTGCCGCCAGAACCGGCTTGGATGTCCAGATAGGCATTATTGGGGTCCATGGCGCCGGAGAACATGCGGCGGAATTCCAGCTCGCCGAGGCGCTTGTCGGCCTTTTCCAGGTCCGTAGCCACTTCACCGAGCATGGCCTCGTCACCCTCCTCGCCGGCCATTTCCAGCAACTCTTCCGAGTCGCCAAGGATGCGTTCCAGGCCTTCGATGGTGTTGACGATTTCTTCCAGTTGGGCGCGTTCGCGTCCCAACGCCTGGGCGCGCTCGGGGTCGTTCCAAACCTCCGGGTCTTCCAGCTCGCGGACAACTTCGGTCAGACGTTCGCTTTTGACAGCGAAGTCAAAGATACCCCCTCAGGGCGTCTAGGCGCCCCTGCATCTCTTTGATGCTACGGGAAAGTGTGTTGAATTCCAGCATGGTTCCAGGACGGCAAAACGAAAACGGCGATGATACTACAGCCACCCTTGCAGGGTGAACTGTTTGGCCAGCGGCGACGGCGCAAAACAGTGCGCCTTCCTCGCCAAACAACGGCTCAGACCGCAGGGGGGGGCGGCAACAGGCCCGGTTCAGAGCCCTTTGAGAACGGTACTGCAGCGCGCCATCAGCGCGTCGGCCTTCTTCTCGTCGATGAGCAGGCGCACCAGTTTCTTGCAGCTATTGACCACCTCCTGTAAGCCCTCGGGGCTGTCCGGGGCGGCCTCCAGCTTGCTGACGATCTTGCCGGCATCGGCCCCCAGCACTTCCTTGGCGATGGCGATAAGCGCGGCCTTGATGGCAGGAATATTCTGATCCTTGGGCACCGTACAGGCCTCGTCGGAGCCGCTCATGCTGACCCCGCCGATGGAAATGAAGCCCTGCTCCGCCAGAGACCGCAAACTGCCCGGCACATCCGGCAGGGCTGCACCCTTTTCATCCACCAGCTGTTGTACCGACGTTCTGCCGTCGATGAGGATCAACACATAGCGCAGGTTTCGATCCAGGCCGTACTTACGGCTCTGGATCTCCTCCTCGCCCTTGGGGGTCTTGGCTACGATCGCGCTGCGGTCCATGTTAGTCGGTCAGCTCCTGAATAATCTGGTAAATAAGCTTTACCGTGATCAGCACGTAGATGGCACCGAAGAAGAAGATCAGGGATGCAATCAGACGCATCAACTCGGCCGGCAGGGCGCCGAAGAACGGTGTGGCCAGGTAACCGACACTGAACAGCACCACCAGCATGACCAGGAAGTTCCAGCGCTTGCCGATGACGCCGCCCGGGATCCTGGCTTTGAGGGTATAGACCTGAATCAGGCAAAAGATCATCACCAGAATGGCGGCGAAACTGATGATGAGGGAAATATCGATATTGAGGATGTTTTGCATAGCCTTCCCTTCCTGTGTGGTGTTTTTATGGTGTTGTCACGGTCTGTAGCGACCGTTGTTTTTATGTGATGCGCTTCGCAAAATAACCCTGACCGCGTCGATAGGTCAATAGCGGCCGTGTTCGGCCTCCCGCCGCCTAAATCACAGTCCGACAACAGGTTCCATATATTCCACGATAAGCTGCACGGTCTTCCGCTCACGAAACTCATTGACGTCCAGGCGATAGGCCAGCCGGACCTGACCGGTAACCCCCTGCCACCGCGCCAGATCGGCGTGGAAAGCGATGGCGTCCACCGAGGCGGCTTGGTTGGCCCAGCGCAACACCAGTTTCACATGCTTCTCCCCCACCACGCGCTGCGAAACGATGTCGAACACGCCGTCAAACAGGGGTTCGGGGAAACCTTGCCCCCAGGGGCTGAGAAAGCGCAGCGCCTCGGCCAGCTCCAGCTCGGCCTCACCGGGCGAGAGCTCGCCGTCGCTGAGGAGTTCATAAGCCGGCGGCTGTGGACCGAGCTGGCGCTGCACCTCATCGTCGAAGGCACGGCGGAAGGTGTCCAGCGCCTCGCGCCGCAGCGTCAGGCCAGCGGCCATGGCATGGCCGCCGAATTTGACCAGCAGGCCGGGATGGCGGGCGGCGACTGCATCCAAGGCATCGCGGATATGCAGCCCCGGCACCGAGCGGGCGGAGCCTTTGATTTCCTCATCACCGCTGTCCGTAAACACGATCACCGGGCGGTGCAGACGGTCCTTGATACGCGAGGCGAGGATGCCGATGACACCCTGGTGCCAGGCCGGGTCGTACAGGCACAGGCCCACCGGCAGCGCGGCGCTGTCTTCCAGGTGCATGCGGCGCAACTCGGCCAACGCCTGCTCCTTCATTTCGTCCTCCACGCCACGCCGTTCCTGATTGAGCTGGTCCAGAGTCTGCGCCAGGGGTCGTGCCGTGTGCAGCGAGTCGCTCAACAGGCAGCGGATGCCGAGGCTCATGTCGTCCATACGGCCAGCGGCGTTGAGACGCGGCCCGATGGCAAAGCCCAGGTCGGCCGCGACCAGCCGTGCCGCCTGACGGCCGGCCACTTCCAGCAGGGCGAGCAGGCCAGGCGAGATATTGCCGGATCGCATGCGCGCCAGCCCCTGCGCCACCAGGATGCGGTTGACCTGATCCAGCGGCACCACATCGGCCACCGTGCCCAGCGCCACCAGATCCAGCAGCTGGGCCAGATTGGGTTCCGCGATGCCGCGGCGCGCAAACCAGTTGTCCTGGCGCAGACGGTTGCGCAGTGCCAGCATGACGTAGAAGATGACGCCGACGCCGGCCAGCACCTTGGAGGGAAAGGTATCGCCCGGCTGGTTGGGATTGACGATGGCGTCGGCGGCGGGCAGTTCCGCTGCCGGCAGGTGGTGGTCGGTGACCAGTACCTTGATGCCGCGTCCCCGTGCGGCGGCCACCCCGTCCAGACTGGAGATGCCGTTGTCCACGGTGACGATCAGATCCGGTGCGCGTTCGGCGGCGACGGCGACGATCTCCGGGGTCAGGCCGTAGCCGTACTCAAAACGGTTGGGGACCAGGAAATCCACCTGTTGCGCCCCCAACATGCGCAGGGCGCGCAAGGCCAGCGCGGTGCTGGTGGCGCCATCGGCATCGAAGTCGCCCACGACCAGGATGTGCTGATTTTGCACCAGGGCATGCGCCAGCAAATCGGTTGCGGCCTCGATGCCACGCAGCCGTGTGAACGGCGGCAGACGATCGAGCGTGTGCTCCAGCTCATCGGGATGCGCAATGCCGCGGCTGGCGCAGATACGCGCCGCCAGCGGGGGCAGCGCCTGCGCCAGTGCGTGATACTGCTCCGGTACCGCACGACGGACGATGGGGCGTTGTTTGTTGGTCATCGGTGCGACTGCTGTCAGGCAAAGGCCGCCACTGGCCGCCGTCGGCGCCACCAACGCCGTACCGTGCGTGGCTGTAATTGGAAGTTGTATTGCGTCTGTGTCAACTGGAGGTCGAGTTGTTGCAGCTGGCCGCGACGCAGTGCTTCCAGCAGCGGCGCGAACCAGGATGCCTCCAGTTGCGCCAGGTCATCCCGGCGCGTGTCGAACAACACGACACCGCTGTCCTCGCCGCGCAGCCAGCTCGCCGCATCCTCCGACGCCACACAGGGTATACCGGCATATGCGGCCAACCCGCGCAGCAGGCAATCATCGCCCTGCATGCGTTGCCATGGAACCGTGACCGCCGGCATGACCGCCCCGCCCCACAACCACAGGCTGTTGATGGCGGGCAGGCCGGCACGGCTACGCTGCGCATTTACCACGCTGCCATGAAACAGCATCTGGGTTTCGTTGAGTGCCGCCACCAGGCGCAAGCCATCCGTTCCCTGCGGCAGCAGGGGGTGTATATCGCACCCCAGGGCGTCCTGCGGCGATGCTGCACGCAGCTGCCAGGGCTGCGGCAGGCGCAGATACCAGCGCGTCGGTGCAGGCACATGCAGTTGCCACCCATCATTACGGTACAGGGCATTGAACTCTGCCGCCAAAGCGGCGGCCTCTTCCGCCGTTACCATCAGGGTATCGGCACGGGCAGCGAGGTACACCTTGTCCTGATCGGCAACCAGGTGCACCGGTTCGGCACACAGCCAATAACCGTCGTGGGAAGCCACACCGTCGCCCAAAGCACACAGCGGCCCCAATGGCAAATCCTGTTGTGCCGTTGATGTCACACCACAGAGTTGCAGCAGACGCTGCCGCCAGTCGGCAGGCTGATCGCAGCGACGCTCACCGCGCGCCAGCAGGGCTTCCAGCGCCGGCAGTCGTTGCTGCGCAGAAGACGGTTCGTGGGGGAGTAACAGCGTGAGGGAATGACTCATGGCGGCAGAGGAAAGCCGCAAGTGAAATAAAAATCCATCACTTGCAGCCTTCCTCTTGTATCTGCCGTTACGCCATATTGTCGAGGATCGCCTTCTTCACAGCAGCGAGCTTGGCCTCGACGGTGAGCATGGGCGAGGTGCTCTGCTTGATGGCGGTGTCGGGATCCTTCAAACCGTGGCCGGTGAGGGTGCACACCACCTTGCTGCCCTCGGGGATCTTGCCGATCTTGATGTCGCGCAGGGCGCCGGCCAGGGAGGTGGCGGAGGCCGGTTCGCAGAACACACCCTCCTTCTCAGCCAGCAGTTTCTGCGTGGCGAGGATTTCCTCGTCGGTGCATTCATCGAACCAACCCTTGGAGTCCTTCTGCACCTGCCAGGCCTTGTCCCAGCTCTGCGGATGGCCGATGCGGATGGCGGTGGCGACGGTCTCAGGATTGTCCACCATGTGGCCGCGCATGAAGGGCGCGGCGCCGGCGGCCTGGTAACCCACCATGCGCGGCACATTGTTGACGATGCCGTGGTCACGGTACTCGGTGTACCCCATCCAATGCGCGGTGATGTTGCCGGCGTTACCCACCGGGATGCAGTGGAAGTCGGGCGCGGTGCCCAGCTCTTCGACGATCTCGAAGGCGGCGGTCTTCTGGCCCTGCAGACGATAGGGATTGATGGAATTGACGATGGTAACCGGCGCCTCGTCGGCCACTTCCTTCACCAGCTGCATGCCGGCATCGAAGTTGCCCTTGATCTGGATCACCACGGCGCCGTGGATCATCGCCTGGGCCAGCTTGCCCAGGGCGATCTTGCCTTCCGGAATCAGCACGAAGCAGGTGATGCCGGCGCGCGCCGCATAGGCGGCGGCAGCTGCGGAGGTGTTGCCGGTGGAGGCGCAGATGATGGCCTTGGAGCCCTCTTCCACTGCCTTGGTCACCGCCATGGTCATGCCGCGGTCCTTGAAGGAACCGGTCGGATTGAGACCTTCGTACTTGACGTAGATGTCGACATTCTTGCCGATCAGCCGGGGAATGTTGTGCAGGCGGATCAGTGGCGTGTTGCCCTCGCCCAGGCTGATGATGCGGGTGTCGTCATGGACCGGCAGGCGGTCACGGTAGCGGTCGATGAGACCGGTATAGCGGTTGCGGAATGTCATGGTGACCTCGGTTATTTCAAACTTTCCATACGCATGCGCATCACCGGGGCAGTGATGGCCTGCAATGCCTCGATGCGCGTAATGGCCTGATTCATCTTCTCTTCACGCACGCAGCGGGTGAGCAGGATCACCGGCACGGTGCTGTCCTCTTCGGACGGCTCTTTCTGGATCACTGCCTCGATGCTGATGGCGAGGTCGCCCAGGATGCGGGTGACGTCGGCCAGCACGCCGGGTTTATCCTGTGCCTGCAGACGCAGGTAGTAGGCGGTCTCCACCTGGTCCATGGGCAGAATGGGAATGTCATGCAGGGCATCGGGCTGGAAGGCCAGATGCGGTACGCGGTTATTGGGATCGGAAGTGAGGGTGCGTACCACGTCCACCAGATCGGCGACCACCGCAGAGGCGGTCGGTTCGGCGCCGGCGCCGGCGCCGTAGTACAGGGTCGGACCGACCGCATCGCCCTTCACCAGTACCGAATTCATCACGCCATCGACATTGGCGATGAGACGGCGCGCCGGGATCAGGGTCGGGTGTACGCGCAGCTCGATGCCGGCCTCGGTGCGGCGGGCCACGCCGAGATGCTTGATACGGTAGCCGAGCTGTTCGGCATAGGCCACGTCCTCGCGTGTGATGCGGGTGATGCCCTCGGTGTATACCTTGTCGAATTGCAGCGGAATGCCGAAGGCGATGGCGGCAAGGATGGTCAGCTTGTGCGCCGCATCGATGCCCTCCACGTCATAGGTGGGATCGGCCTCGGCATAACCCAGTTTCTGCGCCTCGGCCAGTACGTCGGCAAAGTCGCGGCCCTTGTCGCGCATCTCGGTGAGGATGAAATTGCCGGTGCCGTTGATGATACCGGCCAGCCATTCGATGCGGTTGGCGGCAAGGCCCTCGCGGATGGCCTTGATGATGGGGATGCCGCCGGCGACGGCGGCCTCGAAGGCCACCATCACCCCCTTCTTCTGCGCCTGGGCGAAGATCTGATTACCGTGACGGGCGATGAGTGCCTTGTTGGCGGTGACCACATGCTTGCCGTTCTCAATGGCGCGCACCACCATCTCCTTGGCCAGGCCGTCGCCGCCGATGAGTTCGACGATGACATCGATATCGGGATTGTCCACCACCTCACGCGGGTTTGTGGTGAGGGTGATGCCGGTGGTGTCGCAGATGCGCGCCTTGTTGATGTCACGTGCAGCGGCGTGGGTGATGACGATGCCACGACCGGCACGACGGGCGATTTCTTCGCCGTTGCGTTTGAGCACGTTGACGGTGCCGCCACCGACGGTGCCCAGTCCCAACAGTCCTACCTTGACGGGTTTCATGATTCCTGAAGTCCTGCTAGTGATTTGAAGGGTTAACTGCCGTAACGTTTGCGGTAGTGTTCCAGGAAGCGCGCAATGCGCGCCATGGCCTCGGTCATTTCGTCCATGCCGGGCAGGAACACCAGACGCAGGTGGTCCGGTGCCGGCCAGTTGAAACCGGTGCCCTGCACCACCAGCACCTTTTCATCCTCCAGCAGTTCGAGAATGAATTGGCGGTCGTCACGGATCGGATACATCTTCGGGTCCAGACGCGGGAAGGCATACATGGCCCCCTGCGGCTTGACGCAGGACACACCGGGAATGGCGTTGAGCGCCTCCCAGGTGTACTGGCGCTGGCGATACAGGCGGCCGCCCGGCGCCACCAAGTCATTGATGCTCTGGTAGCCACCCAGCGCGGTCTGGATGGCGTGTTGCGCCGGCACGTTGGAACACAGACGCATGGAGGCCAGCATGGTCAGACCTTCGATGTAGTCGCCGGCATGGCGCTTGTCACCGGACACCACCAACCAGCCCGCGCGATAACCGGCGGCGCGGTAGTTCTTCGACAGGCCGTTGAAGGTGACGAAAAACACATCGTCCGCCAGTGAGGCGATGGAGGTGTGCATCGCGCCGTCGTACAGCACCTTGTCGTAAATCTCGTCCGCATAGACGATGAGCTGATGCTGGCGCGCGATCTCCACCAGTTCCTGCAACAGCTCCACCGGATACAGCGCACCGGTCGGATTGTTCGGATTGATGATGACGATGGCGCGGGTATTGGGGGTAATCTTGGCGCGGATATCCGCCGGGTCGGGCAGCCAGCCGGACTGTTCGTCGCAAATGTAGTGGCGCGCGATGCCGCCACCCAGCGACACCGCTGCGGTCCATAGCGGATAGTCCGGCGCCGGCACCAGCACCTCGTCGCCATTGTTGAGCAGCGCCTGCATCGCCATCACGATCAGCTCGGACACACCGTTACCGATGTAGATGTCCTCCAGCTGTACATTGGCGATCCTCTTCTCCTGCGTGTAGTGCATGATCGCCTTGCGCGCGGAGAACAGGCCCTTGGACTCGGAGTAACCGGAGGCGGCCGGTAGGTTGTAGATGACGTCCTGGATGATCTCCTCGGGCGCCTCGAAGCCGAAGGCGGCGGGATTACCGATGTTCAGCTTGATGATGCGATGGCCTTCTTCCTCCATCTGGCGCGAGCGCGCCATCACCGGACCACGGATGTCGTAACAGACATTGGCCAACTTGGAGGATTTATGTACCGGACGTAACAGGGGCACGGTGGCGCTCGATGTAGGTTTGATGAGTTTCAATGTAAACCGTCCTTGCGAAACATTTCGCGGATACCGCGCACGGCCTGGCGGGTGCGATGCTCGTTTTCGATCAGGCCGAAGCGCACATGGTCGTCGCCATAATCGCCGAAACCAATGCCGGGCGATACGGCGACCTTGGCCTCTTCCAACAGGCGCTTGGAAAACTCCAGCGAGCCGAGGTGACGGTAGGCCTGCGGGATCTGCGCCCACACGAACATGGTGGCCCGGGGCGGCGTGACCTGCCAGCCGATGCTGTTGAGCCCCTCGCACAACACGTCGCGGCGTTTCTGATACATATCGCTGATCTCGCGCACGCAGTCCTGCGGTCCTTCCAGCGCGGCGATAGCAGCCACCTGGATCGGCGTGAAGGTGCCATAGTCCAGGTACGACTTGATCCGTCCCAGCGCCCCCACCAGAGCCTTGTTGCCGACCATGAAGCCAACGCGCCAGCCCGGCATGTTGTAGCTCTTGGACAGGGTAAAGAATTCTACCGCCACGTCCTTGGCGCCGGGTACCTGCATGATCGACGGCGCCACATAGCCGTCGAAGGCGATGTCGGCATAGGCGAGGTCATGGATGATCCAGATATGATGCTCGCGGCAGATGGCCACCACCTTCTCGAAAAATTCCAGCTCCACGCACTGGGTAGTGGGATTGCCAGGGAAGTTCAGCACCAGGAATTTCGGCTTGGGCCAGGAGGTCTTGATGGCCTTTTCCAGCTCGGCGAAGAAATCGACGCCCTCGTGCAGGGGCACATGGCGGATGTCGGCACCGGCAATGACGAAACCGTAGGGATGGATCGGATAGGCCGGGTTGGGCACCAGCACCGCATCGCCGGGACCGACGGTGGCCAGGGCCAGGTGAGCCAGGCCTTCTTTGGAGCCGATGGTAACGATGGCCTCGCTGTCCGGGTCCAGCTCGACGGCGAAGCGGTTCTTGTACCAGGTGCAGATGGCCTTGCGCAGGCGCGGGATGCCCTTGGAGACGGAGTAACGGTGGGTGTCGCCGCGCTGGGCCGCCTCCACCAGCTTGTCGACGATGTGCTGCGGCGTCGGCTGATCGGGGTTGCCCATACCGAAGTCGATGATATCCTCGCCGCGTGCGCGGGCCTTCTGCTTCAGATCAGTGACTATGGCGAAGACGTAAGGCGGTAAACGCTTGATTCTTTGGAAGTCTTCTATCAAAGCCGTGGTTCCGCGCACAGGTTGACGCCGGGGAAACCCCGGGCCGGATAAAGCTGCTAACATTACTGGCCCGGTTTTCCGCTGTCAACACGCGGTACGGTGTACTAATTGCGCGTCATTGCTCAGGATTTTTGCTCATGAAGTTCACGCAGGACACCTTCGGCGGCGGCTATGCCATCCGCGCCTACGCTGCCGGCACGGTCACCGTCATTGGCCCCGGGGAGTCCTCCGGCGACAGCGCCAAGCCCCGCAGCGAGGTGCTCACGCTCAGCTTTGCCATCGCCCCGCAACGGCTGCTGCGCGACTGGGCGCCCCAGGTCTATGCGGAACTGGAGGCAGAACACTTCGAGCGTCTGCTGGAACTGGACCCGGAGGTGGTGCTGCTGGGGACCGGGACGACCTTCCGTTATCCCCCGCCCGCCCTGCTCGCCCCCTTAAGCGGGCGCGGCATTGGTGTCGAGGTGATGGATTCGGGGGCGGCCTGCCGCACCTTCAACGTGCTGGTGGCGGAAGGACGGCAGGTGGTCGCGGCGATCCTGCTGGAGGGCGGTGCTCGCTGAGGGGCTGGTTTGGGGGCAGCGCCGCGGCCCGTCAAATGGTATCCGACGAAAACCCCTGCGCCTCCATGATCTTGCGCAGTCGCTTCAGGGCCTCGATCTGGATCTGCCGCACCCGTTCCCGGGTGACGCCGATCTGCTGGCCTACGTCTTCCAGGGTGGTAACGTCGTGGCCGTTGAGGCCGAAACGCCGTTCGACCACTTCACGCTGCTTGTCGGTCAACTCGTCCAGCCACTGCTCGATCTTGGCGCGCATATCGTCGTCCTGCAACAACTCCACCGGGTCGAGATTGTTCTCATCCGGAATGGAGTCGAGCAGGGAGCGGTCTGCATCGCGCCCCACCGGCACGTCGACGGAGGTGACGCGTTCGTTCAGGCCCAGCATGCGTTTCACCTCATCCACCGGCTTGTCCAGCATCTCGGCGATCTCTTCCGGGCTGGGTTCGTGGTCCAGGGTCTGGGTGAGATGGCGTGCCGCACGCAGGTAGACGTTGATCTCCTTAACGACGTGGATGGGCAGGCGGATGGTACGGGTCTGGTTCATGATGGCCCGCTCGATGGTCTGGCGGATCCACCAGGTGGCATAGGTGGAAAAACGGAAGCCGCGTTCGGGGTCGAATTTCTCCACGGCGCGGATCAGGCCGAGGTTGCCTTCCTCAATCAGGTCGAGCAGGGGCAGGCCACGGTGCAGGTAACGGCGCGCAATCTTCACCACCAGGCGCAGATTGCTTTCAATCATGCGTTTGCGGCCGGCCTCTACACCCTTTTGCGCCAGCCGCGCGTAATACACCTCTTCTTCGGCGGTCAGCAGGGGCGAGAAGCCTATTTCGCCCAGATAGAGCCGGGTGGCGTCCAGCTCCAGTTCAGGCACAGCCATGGGGGTGTATTCGTCGAGCGGATTGTCTTCGGCAACCACATCTTCCTCTGCCGCGACAAACTCTTCGCCCTCTTCGGTCTCGAGCAGTGCCTCGCTTTCCTGCTCCAGGCCAAACTCCTCTTCGCTATCCGTATTGGTATTGTGCTTGCCCATACCCTCGTCCTTCATCGATTCTGTTTCGGCAGGTACCTGATCGGATCTACCGGTTTGCCTTCCTGGCGAATTTCGAAGTGCAGCAGCGCGCCGTCCTTTGCGGTCTCCCCCATCTCGGCAATCATTTGCCCGGGTTTGACTTTTTCTCCTTCCTTCACCAGCAGCCTGCGGTTGTGACCATAGGCGCTGAGGAAAACATCGTCGTGTTTGATGATGACCAGATTGCCATAACCCACCAAACCGCTACCACTGTATACCACATCACCACCGGAGGCGGCATACACCGGTTGTCCCAATCGACCCGCAATATTTATACCCTTTTTACTGGCGGTGTTATTGAAGCCGCGTTTCACATTTCCGGCCGTCGGCCATTGCCAGCGTATAGGAGTCTGATGCGGGCGCGGCGCTGGTTTTTCAATCGGTATGGAGGATGTGGGTTTTGCGGGGGGGGCCGGCCTGGCGGGAGGCGTGGGCGTGGCCGGTGCCGGAGGGGCGGGCCTGGCCGGCGCAGTGGCAATGGAGCGATCCTCGACCGCGGCACCGCTGGAGGTAGGCACCACCAGCAGGCGCTGGCCAGGATAGATGCTGTAGGGCGGACCGATCCGGTTCCAGGCGGCGACTTCGCGATAGTCATAGCCATAGCGCCAGGCAATGGAGTAAAGCGTGTCACCCGGGCGCACCGTATGGTACGCGGCATAATTCTTTTTCGGCGGCGGTCCCAACTCACCACAGCCCGCCAGCAGCATGAGTGCCGCCAGCACGACAAGGGCTGTGTTTTGAAACCGGAGACTAACCATTGGCAACGATAACGTATCCAACCAGGGCGGCCAGGATCACGACCCAGCCAATGCGATCGATATACAGACGCAGATTGCGTTCCATGGGTTCCCCGCCCCAGACCATCAGGCCCGCCACCAGGAAGAAACGCGCGCCGCGACCGATGAACGAGGCCAGCACGAACAGGGGGAAGTTCATGGCGATGACGCCGGCGGAGATGGTGAACAGCTTGTACGGGATGGGCGAGAATCCGGCCAGGAAGATGGCCCAGAAGCCCCATTCATCGAACCATATGCGGGCACGCTCGTAACGCTCCCAATAACCCGCCTCGCGGATCAGCGGCTCCACCAGCTCGAAGGCGAAATAGCCGATGAGATAGCCCGCCGCGCCACCGGCCACCGAGGCCAGGGTGGTGAGCAGGGCGTAATACCAGGCACGGTCGCGCCGCGCCAGCGCCATGGGCGCCAGCATCACGTCGGGCGGAATGGGGAAAAAGGATGATTCGGCGAAACTGAGCGTGGCGAGATAGCGATCGGCGCGCGGATGGGCGGACCAGCGCATCACGCGCGTATACAGGGCGGAAAACAGCTTCATCGCAACCTCATTGACTGGCTCCGGGCACCATCGGCACAAACGAGACCATTTCCAGAACTTCCTGTTTCAATTCGCCGTTGTTGCGGCTGACCAGCAGCAGTTGCTGACTGCCGCGGTTGCCCACCGGCACGATCAGGCGGCCGCCTTCGGCCAGCTGTTCCAGCAGCGCTGCCGGCACCTGGGTCGGCGCCGCGGCCACCAGGATGCCGTCGTAAGGGCCGTGCTCGGCCCAGCCGGCATAACCGTCGCCGTGGCGGATGCGTACATTGCGGATCTGCAGGCGTTGGAGGCGTTCCCGCGTGCGCCGCACCAGGTCGCCGATGCGCTCCACGCTGAAGACTTCACCGGCCAGCGCCGCCAGTACCGCACTCTGATAGCCGCAGCCGGTACCTATCTCCAGCACCTTGCCCGGCCGGCCGCCATTGAGCAGAGCCTCGGTCATGCGCGCCACCGCATAGGGTTGGGAGATGGTCTGGCCGCTACCGATGGGCAGGGCGGTGTCCTCGTAGGCCCGTGTGGCCAAGGCCTCATCGACGAACAGATGGCGTGGCAGGGTACGCATCACCTCCAATACGCGCAGGTCGCGTATCCCCTGTTCCATCAGCCGCGTCACCATGCGCTCGCGGGTGCGCTGCGAGGTCATGCCGATGCCGGTGGTCTCACGCATCACAGTGGGCAGCTCCGCAGCCAGTCAGCCACGTTGTCGATGGCGTTGTGGCGGGTGAGATCCACCTGGATGGGGGTTACCGACACGCGCTTGTTGCGCACCGCATGGAAGTCGGTACCAGGCCCGGCGTCCTGCTCGGCACCGGCCGGACCGACCCAGTAGATCGGGCGGCCGCGCGGGTCCTGCGCCCGTATCACCGCCTCGGACTTGTGGCGCTGGCCCAGACGGGTGGCCTCGAGACCGTGCAGTTCTTCCCACGGCACGTCGGGAACATTGACATTGAGGATGGTGTCCTTGGGCAGCGGATTGGCCAGCAACTGGCGTACCAGGCACACGGCCACGCGGCCGGCGGTGGCAAAGTGCTGTGGCTTGTGGCTGGCCATGGAGATGGCGATGGCCGGCAGGCCGAGGAAACGTCCCTCCATCGCTGCGGCCACCGTGCCGGAATAGATCACGTCGTCACCCATGTTGGAGCCGGCATTGATACCCGACACCACCATGTCCGGCTCCTCTTCGAGCAGGCCGGTGATGGCCAGATGGACGCAGTCGGTGGGCGTGCCGTCGACACGGATCACACCATCGTCCATGACCACGGCACGAATGGGGTTTTCCAGGGTAAGGGAGTTACTGGCCCCGCTGCGGTCGCGTTCGGGCGCAACGACGGTGACGTCGGCAATGGTGCGCAGGTGCTCGGCCAGACAGCGGATACCCGGGGCCTGGTAACCGTCGTCATTGCTGATGAGTATCTTCATTGTGGTGTACTGGGAGACCGGTCGAATCGGGCCCGCCTACTATACCCCAAGCCGGTGCTGGGGCGGCAGGTCCGTCTGGTAGACTTGCCGGTATCATGCGCAAAAAACCCGCACCACTGAACCCCGAGGAAAGCGAGCTGTTCCGCTCTGCCGTGGCCGACGTGCGCCCACTGCAGTCCGATCGCCTGCCGCTGGTCCCGCCACCGCCCCCGCCGCTGCCGCAGAAGCGGCAGGAGGACGAACGCCAGGTATTGCAGGACATGCTGTCCGATCCGGAATACCCCGAACTGCTGGAGACTGGCGAAGAGCTGCTGTTCGCCCGCACCGGCTTGCAGCACAACGTGCTACGCAAGCTGCGCCGCGGCCAGTACGCCATTGGTGCCGAGCTGGACCTGCACGGCCTCACAGCCGCCGCGGCGCGCGAGCAACTGGCCGCCTTTCTCATCGCTGCGCGTCAGCGCGACATCCGCTGCGTACGCGTCATTCACGGCAAGGGCAACGGTTCCTTGCAACGCCGCCCGGTGCTGAAGGGCAAGGTCAATCACTGGCTGCAACAGCGCGACGAGGTGCTGGCCTTCTGTTCAGCGCGGCCGATGGACGGCGGCACCGGGGCGGTATATGTGCTGCTCAAGCGGGCCGACATGTAACGCGCTCATTCGGCGCAGTGAACCACCTCGCGCAACACGGTAGTGGCATAGGCCCCAGCCGGCAGGTAGAACGACAGCGTCAGCGTCGCGGCCGTTGTATCCAGTGACCAATCCAGACTCTGTACCCGCAGACATAGCGCCCGCCTTTCCTGCTGCAATCCCACCTGCTCCAGACCGCGGCACCAGTCGGCATAGTCGGCCAGCGCCGCCTTCTCCAGGGCCAGCACGGCGCCGCTGCTGAGCGGCTGGCCGCGGCCCCACAGGGGCCCGGTGAGATGCAGTTCGCCACGGGCGATCCGCTCGACGATCGCCGCGCTGAGCGCCTCGCAGGTGACCAGGCTTTGCGTAGCCCCCACCTGCACCACCTCCCCTGCCAGCGGCGTCTGCCAGTTGCCTGCCGCCACCCGCGCCGACAGCACGGTATTGAACAGCAGCGAACGCGCCGCCGAGATATACAGTCCGCGCTTGTGCCGATCCGGCTCCTGGCGTTGCCCGCGGAGCAGGGCCTCGGCCTGGACCAGGTTGCCGCCGTCGATGCCGAAACGCTGTGCGCCAAAATAGTTCGGCACACCTTGCGCGTTTACCTGGAGCAGCCGGTCACTCAACGCGGCGATATCCCCTTCCAGTTGCCGCACCACCAGATTGAAGCGGTTGCCGCGCAGTTCACCACGTTGCAGCTTGTGCCGATGGCGTTGTGTCTCCAATATCTGCGCGCCTGCGCACTCGAAGCGGTCCCACGCGGGCTCACTGCCGGGTAAGTGCAGGCTGAACCACTGCGTAGTCACCGCGTGGCGATCCTTGAGGCCGGCAAAACCCACGTCCGCCGGCTTGATGCCGGCGAATGATGCCAGTTCGCGCGCCAGCCACTCGGTATTGGTCTCGCGCTTGCGCACCCGAAGCAGCACATGGTCGCCGCGACCATCCGGCGCGTAACCGAGATCCTCCTCCACCACAAAGTCTTCCAGCACGCTGCGCAGCACGCCGCGCACCGCCGGCCCGCCATAGGCATAGGCCCAGTGCGGCAGAGCAGCCGTGTGTGGAATGCTGGCGACAGTCATCGTGATGAGGTCATTACAAAGATTCCAGCAGCACCACCGCATGGGCGGCGATACCCTCCTCGCGCCCGGCAAAGCCGAGGTGCTCGGTGGTAGTGGCCTTGACATTGACCTGGTCGATGGCGACTTCCAGGTCCTGCGCCAGGTGGGCGCGCATGGCGTCGATGTGCGGCGCCATCTTCGGTGCCTGGGCGATGAGGGTGCCGTCGACGTTACCCACGCGCCAGCCGTGCTGACGCAACAGCGCCACCACATGACGCAGCAGTTTGCGGCTGTCGATGCCTTTGTATTGCGTGTCGCTGTCCGGAAAGTGGCGGCCGATATCGCCCAGCGCCGCCGCGCCGAGCAGCGCATCGCACAGGGCATGGATCAGCACATCGCCGTCGGAGTGGGCCTTGAAGGCCTTGCCGTGGGGGATGCGGACGCCGCCGAGCACGAGGTGATCGCCCGTGATGAAGGCATGGACATCGTAGCCGTGGCCGATACGTAGGGTCATGGTGAGGCGCTCGCTGCAGACAGGACAGCGCATTGTAGCGCGCAATACCAACAGCCGAAAATTAAGCCGTGCGGGTCGACATTATCTGGTAGACTGCGCGCCTGCGGTGCTTTATCCCAGTCTACGCACCGCTGCCTTCCTGGCTTACCCTAATCCGTCCGCCTATGACTGGCGCCCCCTTTCCCGGCGGCGACAGGCCGATGTTTACCGCTGGAGTTGCAATGTCCTTTACCACCCTCGGCCTGTCCGAAACCATTGTCCGTGCCGTCACCGAGCGCGGCTATAGCGAGCCCACACCGATTCAGAAGCAGGCGATCCCCGCCGTGCTGTCCGGCGGCGACCTGCTGGCCGGTGCCCAGACCGGCACCGGCAAGACCGCCGGTTTCGTGCTACCCATCCTGCAGCGCCTCACCGACACCCCGCCCAAGAGTCAGCCACGCGGCTTCCCGCCGGTGCGCGCCTTGATCCTCACCCCTACCCGCGAACTGGCGGCCCAGGTGGAGGAAAGCGTGCGCCACTACGGCAAATACCAGAAGCTCACCTCGATGGTGATGTTCGGCGGCGTCGGCATCAACCCGCAAATCGACAAACTGAAGAAGCGCGTCGACATCCTGGTGGCCACGCCCGGCCGTCTGCTCGACCACGTGCAGCAGCGCACCGTCGATCTGTCGCACGTGGAAATCCTGGTGCTGGACGAAGCCGACCGCATGCTGGATATGGGTTTCATCCGTGACATCAAGCGCATCCTCGCCCTGCTGCCGAAACAACGCCAGAACCTGCTGTTCTCCGCCACCTTTTCCGACGAGATCAAGGCCCTGGCCGACGGTCTGCTCGACAAGCCGGCGCTGATCGAGGTGGCACGCCGCAACGCCACCGCCGACACCGTGGCGCAGAAGGTGTACCTGGTAGATCGCGAGAAGAAACGCGACCTGCTGGCGCACCTGATCAGCGAGCACAACTGGCACCAGGTATTGGTATTTACCCGCACCAAGCACGGCGCCAACCGCCTGGCCGAGCAACTGAGCAAGGGCGGCATCCCAGCCCTCGCCATCCACGGCAACAAGAGCCAGTCGGCGCGTACCCATGCGCTGAGCGAATTCAAGAAGGGTGACTTGCAAGTGCTGGTCGCCACTGATATCGCCGCCCGCGGCATCGACATCAGCGAACTGCCCCACGTGGTCAACTTCGAGCTTCCCAATGTGGCAGAAGACTACGTGCACCGCATCGGCCGCACCGGCCGTGCCGGTGCCGAGGGTGAAGCGGTATCGCTGGTGTGCGTGGATGAGCATCAGCTGCTCAAGGGTATCGAGAAGCTGATCAAGCGCGAACTGCCCAAGGAGATCGTCGCCGGTTTCGAACCTGATCTGAACGCCAAGCCGGAGCCGATCCAGAATGGTCGCGGTCCACGCCCCGGTGGCGGTGGTCGCGGCGGCCAGCGTCCCGGTGGCAACCGTCCGGCGCAAAAGCCGGCCGGGCGCAGCGCTGGCCAGGGTGGCAACAAGCAACCGCAGCATCGTTCGGGCGGGCGGCACCAGTAAGTGGTGTTTCGCGCTTCTGCTCCCTCCCCACATTACGGGGAGGGGGCACGATCCTCAGCGTCCCAGAAAGAACTCCGCCAGCGCCAGATCCTCCGGCCGCGTCACCTTGATGTTGTCGGCGCGTCCTTCCACCAGTTTCGGCTTCAAGCCGGCGTGCTCCAGCGCCGAGGCCTCGTCGGTGACGACGAAGCCATCGGCCAGGGCCTGCTCCAACGCCTGCGTCAGCAATCCCACCCGAAACATCTGCGGCGTCAGCGCATGCCACAGCGTACGGCGATCTTCCGTGGCGCTGATGCGCCCTTCCCTGTCGGCACGCTTCATGGTGTCGCGCACCGGCACGGCGAGGATACCGCCGACCTCATCATCACGCAGTTCCGCGCACAGTTTATCGATGTCGGCGCGAGAGAGACACGGCCGTGCCGCATCGTGTACCAGCACCCAGTCATTGACGTCGGCATACTGCGCCAGCAGGCGCAGCGCATGGAGCACCGAGTGACACCGCTCCTGGCCACCGGCGGCGCAGTGCAGCGGCACCGCTGCAGGGACATGCAACTCAGGCCAATAAGGATCATCCGGCGACAGCGCCACCACGATGCCGGCAATGGCAGGATGGTGTGTGAAACAGGCCAGGGTGTGTTCGATGACGGTCTTGCCGCGCAGCGGCAGGTATTGCTTGGGGCGGTCGGCCTTCATGCGGGCACCGACGCCGGCAGCAGGGATGATCACCCAGTGACGCGGTACGCTCATGGTTTGGCCTGCTCGGCCCCGGAGGGCATCTTCGGATCGTCGATGACCTGGAAGTAGGTTTCGTCCTTTTTCACCATACCAAGCTCGGTACGGGCGCGCTCCTCGATGGCCTGCAGGCCCTGTTTGAGGTCGATGACTTCCGCTTCCAGCGCGCGGTTGCGCTCCAGCAGGCGGGCGTTTTCCTGTTTTTGCTGTTCCAGCGACTCGGCCAACTGCCACATCTTGACCAGGCCGCCGTCGCTGAACCAGAGACGGTACTGCAATACCAGCAGGAGGATGACGAGAATGGCGACAATGAGCCGCTTCATGATGGGGGCCGGAACGCCCCGGCCGCACAGCGGCCGGGGCGATGACGGTCGAGATTACCGCTTGAACGCGGCGCGCCCGGCGTATCGCGCCTTGCTGCCCAGGGACTCGGCGATACGCAGCAGACGGTTGTACTTGGCGATACGATCGGAACGGGACATGGAGCCGGTCTTGATCTGGCCGACGCTGGTGGCCACCGCCAGGTCGGCAATGGTGGTGTCCTCGGTCTCGCCGGAACGGTGGGAGATCACGGCGGTGTAACCGTTGATCTGGGCCATGCGGATAGCGGCCAGGGTCTCAGTCAGGGTGCCGATCTGGTTCACCTTGATCAGGATTGAGTTGCAGATGCCCTTGTCGATGCCTTCCTGGAAGATGGCCGTGTTGGTGACGAACAGGTCATCGCCCACCAACTGCACGCGCTTGCCCAGTTTGTCGGTATGCAGCTTCCAGCCTTCCCAGTCCTGCTCGGCCATGCCGTCCTCGATGGAGATGATGGGGTACTTGTCCACCCAGGCCGACAGATAGTCGGTGAACTCGGCAGAGGTCAGGCTCTTGCCCTCGGAAACCAACTCGTACTTGCCATCCTTGTAGAACTCGGAGGCGGCGGCGTCGATGGCGATCATGATGTCCTCGCCCGCCTTGTAGCCGGCCTTGTCGATGGCTTCGAGGATGATCTCGATGGCCGCTTCATTGGACGGCAGGTCGGGGGCGAAACCGCCCTCGTCGCCCACGGCGGTGTTGAGCCCCTTGTCGTGCAACACATTCTTCAGCGCGTGGAACACCTCCGCGCCGTAGCGGATGGCATCGGCCATGGTGGGCGCGCCGACGGGGACGATCATGAACTCCTGCATGTCGACGCTGTTGTCGGCGTGGGCGCCGCCGTTGATGATGTTCATCATCGGGGTGGGCAGCAGCAGATCCTTGTTCTCCAGCGCGGTGGCCAGGTTGCGGTATAGCGGCAGCTCCAGCGCATTGGCCACGGCCTTGGCAGCGGCCATGGACACGGCGAGGATGGCATTGGCGCCGAGGCGTGCCTTGTTGTGGGTACCGTCCAGATCGATCATCGCCTGGTCGATGGCAGCCTGCTCCACCGCATCCATGCCCACCAGCTTCTGGCGGATCTCGCCGTGGATGTTGGCCACCGCCTTCAGCACACCCTTGCCGCCGTAGCGCTTCTTGTCGCCGTCACGCAGTTCGATGGCCTCGCGCGAACCGGTGGAGGCGCCGGACGGCACCGCGGCGCGGCCGATGTGGCCGGAAGCCAGGATTACATCGGCCTCGACGGTGGGATTGCCGCGCGAATCGATAATCTCGCGGGCGCGGATGTCAGTGATTTGTGTCTTGAACTCAGCCATGGGTGCTCTCTTCTTCTAAGTCAATAATCGAAAGGTTTGAACCGCGGAGTGCGCTGTACGCTCATGATGAACTCGGCGCATGAACGCTTCATGTCCTCCGAGATTAAATCTTTTGCTCCAGCCAGCGGCGCTGTTTCACTTGGGCATCGATGGCCTGTAGGCCTTCCAGCAATTCTTCCATCAGATGCAGCGGCCACATGTTGGGGCCATCGGAGAGCCCTTTGTCCGGATCGGGATGGGTCTCCATGAACAGTCCGGCGATGCCGCTGGCCACTGCTGCGCGCGCCAGTAGCGGCACGAACTGGCGCTGGCCACCGGATGCGCCACCGAGGCCACCGGGCTGCTGCACCGAATGGGTGGCATCGAACACCACCGGGCAACCGGTGTCGCGCATGATGGCGAGACCGCGCATGTCGGAAATCAGCGTATTGTAGCCGAAGGACACGCCACGCTCGCAGGCCATGATCTGCTCGTTGCCCACGGCGCGCGCCTTGTCCACCACGTTCTTCATATCCCACGGCGCGAGGAACTGGCCCTTCTTGATGTTCACCGGCTTGCCCTGACGCGCCACGTTCTGGATGAAGTTGGTCTGGCGGCAGAGAAAGGCCGGGGTTTGCAACACGTCCACCACCGCGGCCACTTCATGGAGCGGGGTATCTTCGTGCACGTCGGTGAGGACCGGCAGGCCGTACTGCTTCTTCACCTGTTCCAGGATGCGCAGACCGGCCTCCAGGCCCGGGCCACGGAAGCTGCCGCTGGAAGTACGGTTGGCCTTGTCGAAGGAGGCCTTGAAGATGTACGGCATGCCGAGTTTGGTGCATATCCCCTGCATACGGCCGGCGATGTCCAGCACCAGCTGTTCGCTCTCGATGACACAGGGACCGGCGATGAGGAACAGCGGGTGCTCCAGGCCGGCCTCGAAACCGCACAGTTTCATCAGGAGGCCGTCCTTGCGCGCTGCTCGCGCGCGGCGCTGACGAAACCAGTGAACAGCGGATGGCCGTCACGGGGCGTCGAGGTGAACTCCGGATGGAATTGGCAGGCGATAAACCAGGGATGATCCGCCAGCTCGATCACCTCTACCAGGCTGCCGTCCATGGAAGCCCCGGCGAATTGCAGGCCGGCCTTTTCCAGCGCCTCGCGGTAGCCGTTATTGAATTCGTAGCGATGGCGGTGACGCTCGACGATGACGTCCTTGCCGTACAGGCCACGCACACGACTGCCGGCGGCCAAACGGCACTGTTGGCCGCCCAGGCGCATGGTGCCGCCCAGATCGGAATCGGCGCTGCGCTTTTCCACCTTGCCTGCGGCATCGGTCCACTCGGTGATCAGGGCGATCACCGGATGCGGCGTGTTGGGACGGAATTCGGTGCTGTGGGCATCCTTCAGACCGGCCACATCGCGGGCGTACTCGATCACCGCCACCTGCATGCCGAGGCAGATGCCCAGGTAAGGCACCTTGTTCTCGCGGGCGTAGCGCACCGCCTTAATCTTGCCCTCCACGCCACGTTCGCCGAAGCCGCCGGGCACCAGGATCGCATCCATACCCTTGAGGCAGTCGGTGCCCTTCTTCTCGATCTCCTCGGAGTCGATATAGACGATACGCACCTTGGTGCGCGTCTTGATGCCGGCATGAATCAGCGATTCGGACAGTGATTTGTAGGACTCGGTCAGGTCGACATACTTGCCCACCATGGCGATGCATACCTCACCCGTGGGGTTTTGCAGCGCATCGACCACATTGTTCCACTCGGACAGATCAGCCGGCTTGGCATTCAGCCGCAGTTTGTCGACCACGATGTTGTCCAATTCCTGCTCGTGCAGCAGGCCGGGAATCTTGTAGATGCTGTCCACGTCCAAGGCGGCGATGACGGCGCGCTCCTCGACATTGGTGAACAGGGCGATCTTGCGCTTTTCGTCTTCCGGGATCGGGCGATCGGCGCGGCAGATCAACACGTCCGGCTGAATACCGATGGAACGCAACTCCTTCACCGAGTGCTGCGTCGGCTTGGTTTTCAGTTCGCCGGCAGTGGGAATGTACGGCAGCAGGGTCAGGTGGATGTAGAGCACGTGGTCGTGCCCCAGCTCCACACCCATCTGGCGAATGGCCTCCAGGAAGGGCAGCGACTCGATATCGCCCACGGTGCCGCCGATCTCCACCATCGCCACGTCGTAGCCCTCGGCGCCGGCCTTGATGCTGCGCTTGATCTCGTCGGTGATGTGCGGGATCACCTGCACCGTGCCGCCCAGATACTCACCACGACGTTCCTTGCGGATGACGTTTTCGTAGATGCGGCCGGTGGTGAAGTTGTTGCGCTTGGTCATCGTCGTGCGGACGAAGCGCTCGTAGTGCCCCAGGTCCAGGTCGGTCTCGGCACCGTCTTCGGTGACAAACACCTCACCGTGCTGGAACGGGCTCATGGTGCCGGGATCGACGTTGATGTACGGATCCAGCTTGAGCAGAGTGACCTTGAGACCGCGGGCCTCGAGTATGGCCGCAAGCGAGGCGGAGGCGATGCCTTTGCCCAACGAGGACACGACACCACCTGTAATAAAAATATACTTAGTCATCAATGAGTTTCGATGGTAAGGGAGGGAACGGATGTTCAGGCGCGCGGCCGCGTCAATTGTCGTTGTTTTCGTTGCGGCTTGCAATGTCCGCAGCATTGAGTGTCACCGCCAGTGCCGCTTCGCCGTCACCGGCGTCAAATGTTTCACAAAGCCAGTAGCCGACCACCAGCGCCAGCATGCCATCCACATACAGCAGGGGGACACGCGCCCTCTCCCATGGCGGTACACCGGCCTCCTGGAACAGCTTTTTCAGTTCGTGGGTATGGCCGCGCCCGACCGGGGCACAGCGCTCACCGCCGGCCCGGAAACGCACGGTGACGCGGGCGTCGGCACAGCGTGCGGCGCCCAGACCGGTGGCCGCCGCCGCGGTGACGGTGAGCACACGGCCGTCGGGCAGCGACAACGGCTGCGCCATGTCCCATGTCAGCTCCACCTCCGGTACCGGCGACAACGGCGGTATGGCGTAGAGGTCATCCCGGTAACGCCGCACCTCGACACCATTCCAGTCTACCCGCGGTTCGGCATCAGGCCGGGCCGGCAGCACCTCCTGTTCGATACGGTGCAGATGCGCCGTATCGGGCAGCGGCAGCCCCCGACTGCGCAACCAGTGGCGCAAGAGATTGCGTCGGCGCGGCACATTCAACCGGCACAGGGCGGTGATGGACAGGGTCGCCGGGCGGCTGCCGCAGGCGCCGGCCAGATCGGTCTCGGCCAGTTCGGCAAGCAGTGCCCCCGCCTCGGCAAGGTGGGCGGCAGCACGGGACAGGGTACCGTTTGCCGCCGGCCAGCGCTCGCGCAGCAGGGGCAGGACGTGATGGCGCAGATAGTTGCGGTCCAGGCTAGTGTCGAAATTGCTTTCGTCGTCCACCCAGGACAGATCGTGCTGTTCGGCGTAATGGCGCAGTGCGCTGCGCGGCAACCCGAGCAGTGGCCGCGCCAGCAGGCCGCGGCCGAACAAACGCGCGGCAGGCATCCCTGCCAACCCGGCCACACCGGTGCCGCGCAGCAGCATCAATAGCAGTGTTTCCGCCTGGTCGTCCTGATGATGGGCTGTAAGCAGCATCTCGCCCTCCCCCAGAGCCTGCTCCAGTGCAGCGTAACGGGCGGCGCGTGCGGCGGCCTCGCGCCCGCTGCCGTCAGCGCTCACATGCACGCGCACCACCTGGCATGGCACCTGGAGCGTGTTACAGGCGGCGACACAGTGCTCGGACCACAAATCGGCATTGGAACTCAGCCCGTGATGGACATGCACGGCGGCTAGGTTTATACCCAGCCGATGCAATGCGTGCAGAAGGACATGGGAGTCCAGGCCGCCGCTGTAGGCGACCAGGTAGCGCCCCGCAGGGGGCTGGGATTGGAGAAAGCGGCGAAGGTGATCGGCAATGTCCACGGGGTGAAGAGAGAAGGCAGCAGGTGTTCCCACCCTCCGCCTCACAGTTCAGCCTTCCATGAAATTGCCGAACTTCATCAGGCGCTCGTAGCGCTGATCCAGCAGCTTGGGCAGGGACACCTTGCACAAGGCACCAAGACTGTCCACCAGGGCAACCTTGATGTTGGCGGCGGCGACATCGATGTCACGGTGGGCGCCACCCAGGGGCTCGTCGATGATCTTGTCGATGAGGCCCAGTTCCTTCAGGCGAGTGGAGGTGATGCCCAGCGCTTCGGCGGCATCGGGGGCCTTCTCCGCACTCTTCCACAGAATGGAGGCACAGCCTTCCGGAGAAATGACGGAATAGGTGCTGTATTGCAGCATCTGCACACGGTCGCCCACACCGATGGCCAGGGCACCGCCGGACCCGCCTTCACCGATGACGGTGCAGACGATGGGGGTCTTGAGACGGGCCATGACATACAGGTTGCGGGCAATGGCCTCGCTCTGGCCCCGCTCCTCGGCACCGACGCCGGGATAGGCGCCCGGGGTGTCGATGAAGGTGAGCACCGGCAGCTTGAACTTCTCCGCCATCTCCATCAGGCGCAGCGCCTTGCGGTAGCCCTCGGGACGCGGCATGCCGAAATTGCGGCGCACCTTTTCCTTGGTGTCATGGCCCTTCTGGTGGCCGATCACCATCACCGGCTTGTCATCGAGACGGGCGATACCGCCGACGATGGCCGGGTCGTCGGCAAAGGCGCGATCACCGTGTAATTCCTCGAACTCGGTGAAGATGCGCTCGATGTAATCCAGGGTGTAGGGACGCTGCGGATGGCGCGCCAGCTGGGAAATCTGCCACGAGGTCAGACTGGAGAAGATGGACTTGGTCAGGCTCTGGCTCTTGCTCTGCAGCCGGGCGATCTCGTCGCTGATGTTGATCTCGTTGTCGTCGCCGACGAAACGCAGCTCTTCGATCTTGGCCTCGAGTTCGGCGATGGGCTGTTCGAAATCCAGGAAGTTCAGGTTCATGGGGAATTCAGTGCTGAATTGTCGTTATCTGATGGGCTCGCGCTAGTTTAGCGGTTTCCATTCGGGCCGTATACGGACCCCTTCATGGGTGGGGCGGGCCGAATTCCGCCCGGCGAACTAATATTCCAGCCGCACCGCCTCCGGCCCGGCCAGCTGTTGCAGGCGGTGCAGCAGCTCTTCGCTGGGGCGCACCCGCCAGTCCTCGCCCAGGGTCATGCGGGCGCGGGCACGGCCGTTGGTGTAGTCCAGTTGCACCGGGCAACGCCCCTCGCAGTAGGGGCCGAGGACCCGCTCCAGGTTTTCGGTGAAGCCGTTGCCGGCCTTGGGCGCATCCACCTGCACCACCAGGCGCTTGGCGTAGTGGTTGCGGGCCAGCTCCAGGTCGAACACCTCCTCGGCACGCAACACCAGGCCGCCCGAATAGTCATCGTGGCGCACCTCGCCCTGCACCACGATCACCTTGTCCTGGCTGATCAGGTGCTGGAAACGGGCGTAGCTGTCACCAAACAGGGTCACCTCCAGGCGGCCGCTGCGGTCGTCCAGGGTGACGAAGCCCATGCGGTCGCCGCGCTTGGTGGGCCGGGTACGCAGGGCGACCACCAGTCCGGCCACGGTGACGGCACGTGGCCGGTCGGCGGCCAGTTCCGCCAGGCGACAGGTGGTGAAACGGGCCAGCTCGGACAGAAAGCGGTCGATGGGGTGGCCAGTGAGATACAGGCCGAGCGTCTCTTTCTCGCCGTTGAGGCGGATTTCGTCGTTCCACTCGGGCACCTCTTCGTACACTGCCGGACCGGCGGCATCGGCCTCCCCTGCCGGGCTGAAGCCGAACAGGTCCTCAACGCCGGCCTGATGGTTTTGCAGGTGTTGCTCGGCCACCTGCAGGGCCTGCGGCAGCGCCGCCATCAGGGTGGCGCGGTTGGGGCCGAGGCCATCCAGCGCACCGGCACGGATCAGGGCCTCCAGTACGCGGCGGTTGGCCTTCTTCAGATCGATGCGTTTGCAAAAGTCGAACAGGTCGGCATAGGGACCATGGGCCTCGCGCTCGCTGACAATGCCCTCGATGGCGCCCTCGCCCACCCCCTTGATGGCGCCAAGACCATAGACCACGGCGTTGTCCGCGCGCACCGTGAACTTGTACTGACTGGTATTCACCGCCGGCGGCACCACGGCCAACCCCATGGTCTGGCACTCGTCGATGAGGGTCACCACCTTGTCGGTGTTATCCATATCCGCCGACAGCACGGCGGCCATGAAGGCCGCCGGGTAATGGGCCTTGAGCCACATGGTCTGGTAAGACACCAACGCATAGGCGGCGGAATGGGACTTGTTGAAACCGTAGCCAGCAAACTTCTCCATCAAATCGAACAGCGCGCCGGCCTTGCTCTGATCGAAGCCGAGCCGCGCGGCACCTTCCAGGAAGATTTCGCGCTGCTTGGCCATCTCCTCCGGCTTCTTCTTGCCCATGGCGCGGCGCAGCAGGTCGGCACCGCCCAGGGTGTAGCCACCGATGACCTGGGAGATCTGCATCACCTGTTCCTGGTAGACGATGACGCCGTAGGTGGGCTTGAGGATCGCCTCGGTTTCCGGGAAGGGATACTCGACCTTGGCGCGGCCGTGCTTACGGTTGATGAAGTCATCCACCATGCCCGACTCCAGCGGACCGGGACGGAACAGGGCCACCAGGGCGATGATGTCCTCGAAGGTGTCCGGTTGCAGGCGCTTGATCAGGTCCTTCATGCCGCGCGATTCGAGCTGGAACACGGCGGTGGTCTGACAGGCCTTGAGCAGGTCGAAAGACGGTTTGTCGTTGAGCGGAATGGCGGTGATGTCAATGGTCTCGCCGGTCTGCTTGCGGATGTTGCCCAAGGCCCAGTCGATGATGGTCAGGGTGCGCAGGCCGAGGAAGTCGAACTTCACCAGGCCGACGGCCTCCACGTCGTCCTTGTCGAATTGGGTGACCACGCCCTGGGCGCCCTGTTCGCAGTACAGCGGGGCGAAGTCGGTCAGCGCCGTGGGGGCGATGACCACACCACCGGCGTGTTTGCCGGCATTGCGGGTCAGCCCCTCCAGCTGGCGCGCCATGTCCATCAGGTTACGCACCTCCTCGTCCCGCTCGTAGCGATCCTTGAGGGCCGGTTCCTTCTCCAGGGCATCATCCAGGGTGATGCCCAGTTCGAAGGGGATCAGCTTGGCGATCTGATCGACGAAGCCATAGGGGTGGCCCATGACGCGGCCCACGTCGCGCACCACCGCCTTCGCCGCCATAGAGCCGTAGGTGATGATCTGGGAGACCTTCTCGCGGCCATAGTGCTCGGCGACATACTCGATGACGCGGTCACGGCCTTCCATGCAGAAGTCCACGTCGAAGTCGGGCATGGAGACGCGTTCTGGGTTCAGAAACCGCTCGAAGAGTAGGTCGTAAGCCAATGGATCCAAATCAGTTATGGTCAGCGCATAGGCCACCAGCGAGCCGGCGCCGGAGCCGCGCCCCGGCCCCACCGGGATACCGTTGCGCTTGGCCCACTGGATGAAGTCGGCCACGATGAGGAAGTAGCCGGGGAAGCCCATGTTGATGATCACGTCCAGTTCGATGTCGAGCCGTTCGCGGTAGGGCCGGCATTTCTCCGCATAGTCAGGCGCTTTGGTATCGAACAGTTTGGCCAAGCGCAGCTCCAGCCCCTTGCGCGACTCGGCGCGGAAGAACTCGTCCATGGTCATCCCCGCCGGGACGGGGAAGTCGGGCAGGAAATATTTGCCCAGGGTGAGGGTCAGGTTGCAGCGGCGGGCGATCTCAACGGAGTTTTCCAGCGATTCGGGGATGTCGGCGAACAGCTCGGCCATTTCCTGCGGGGTTTTCAGGTACTGCTGCTCGGAATAGCGCTTGGGCCGGCGCGGATCGTCCAGGGTGCGGCTGTCGTGGATGCAGACGCGGGTCTCGTGGGCCTCGAAGTCGGTGGGCTTCAAGAAACGTACATCATTGGTGGCCACCACCGGGACATTCATCATCCCGGCCAGGGCGACGGCGGCATGCAGGTAGCCCTCCTCCCCCTCGCGGCCGGTACGGGTCAGCTCCAGGTAGTAGTTGTCGCCGAACAGGCGCAGCCAGCCGGTGATGAGTTCCGCTGCCAGGTCGCGGTTGTCCGCCAGCAGGGCCTGGCCCACGTCGCCCTCGCGCCCACCGGACAGGGCGATCAGGCCTTTGACGTGGCCAGGCAGCCACCCCCGCTCCAGCACCGGGATGCCGCGGTGCTGGCCTTCGATATAGCTGCGGGAGATGAGTTCGGACAGATTGCGGTAGCCCTCGGCATCCTTGCACAGCAGGGTCAGGCGGGTCGGCGCGGCGCCATCCTGGCTGCCGGCAATCCACAGGTCGGCACCGACGATGGGCTTCACGCCCTCCCCCTGCGCCGCCTTGTAGAACTTCACCATGGCGAACAGGTTGCTCTGGTCGGTCACCGCCACCGCCGGCATACCGGCAGCGGCCACCGCTTTCACCAGCGGCTTGACCCGCACCAGGCTGTCCACCAGGGAATACTCGGTGTGGACGCGCAGATGGACGAATGGCGGGACGGATTGCATGGGGGGCAAGTGTCGGGAGTTGGGGCGCAGGATGCAAGTCTTGACAGCGCAGGCCTGCCGATTTCAATCGACCATGGCTCAACAAATCAGTCAGTTAGGTTCCCGAACTACAGCAGTTTCCTGACCGGACCAAAGGAACGGCGATGGATCGGTGTCACCCCCAGCCGCTCCAGTGCCTCGATGTGGGATTTGCAAGGATACCCCTTGTGACCGGCAAGGCCGTAGCCAGGATACCGGGCATCCAGCTCCACCATCTCGCGGTCGCGGGTCACCTTGGCCAGGATGGAGGCGGCGCTGATGGCCGGCACCGAACCATCGCCCTGGACGATGGCCTCGGCGCTACAGGGCAGTTTGGGACAGCGGTTGCCGTCGATGAGGGCATGTTGCGGGGCCGGGTCGAGGGCGGCCACCGCCCGCTGCATGGCCAGCATCGTCGCCTGCAGGATATTGATGCGGTCGATCTCCTCCACCTCGGCACGGCCGATGGCCCAGGCCAGTGCCCGTTCCTTGATCAGCTCCGCCAGCGCCTCGCGCTTCTTCTCGCTCAGTTTCTTGGAGTCCGCCAACCCCTCGATGGGGCGCCCCGGATCGAGGATCACCGCCGCGGTGACCACCGGACCGGCCAAGGGGCCACGGCCCACCTCGTCCACGCCTGCCACCAGCGTCAGGCCGCCGCCGAACCCCAGACCAAATTGCCGTTCCATAACCACCTGCAGGATATGCGAAAAAGTGGCAAGCATACCCGGCGCACGAGCTGCCGTCATGTCGCGCATTCGTTCTCTTCATTGGTCCGTAAATATACGCAAATAGACGCGAATAGTATGGTGTACAGGTCCCACCCACCCGGTGGATAGGGTTGTGCAACTGCTTTGCGGCCTTGCTTCTCGCCTGAATTTGCGTCCATTCGCGTTCATTCGCGGATTCAAACTTGATTTTGTTGGGTTCAATTGCTTTGGCAGGCGGTAAATGCGACCATTTGCCGCTTTATTTCAGGGGCCTGCGCGCCCGGATGGATACGCCAATGAACAAGATCAAAACCGCCGTGGTCGGCGTCGGTTACCTGGGCCGCTTTCACGCCCAGAAATACGCAGCACTTGCCAATTCAGAGCTGGTCGCCGTGGTGGACGCCAATCTCGAGGCCGCCGCCCGCGTCGCCGCCGAATGCAAGACCACCGCCCTCACCGATTACCGCGAACTGGCCGGCAAAGTACAGGCGGTCAGCATCGTGGTGCCAACCCAGCGCCATTACGAAGTCGCTAAATTCTTCCTCGAAAACGGCGTCCACGTGCTGGTGGAAAAACCCATTACCGTCACCGTCGCCGAAGCCGACGAGCTGATCGCCATCGCCGCGCGCAACCGCCTGGTTTTGCAGGTAGGACACCTGGAGCGCTTCAACTCCGCCGTGCTCGCGCTGAACGGCGTGCTGTCCGAACCGCGCTTCATCGAGTCGCACCGCCTGGCGCCGTTCAATCCGCGCGGCGCCGACGTCAACGTGGTGTTGGACCTGATGATCCACGACATCGACGTCATCCAGAGTCTGGTGCGCTCCCCCATCAGGAGCATTGATGCCGATGGCGTTTCGGTGCTGACCAAGGAAGTGGACATCGCCAACGCGCGCATCAAATTCGAGAACGGCTGCGTCGCCAACGTCACCGCCAGCCGCGTCAGCATGAAGCCGCAGCGCAAGATGCGTATCTTCCAACACGACGCCTACATCTCGGTAGACTTCCAGGACAAGATCCTCAGTGTGCATCGCAAGGGCGAGAAGGAAATGTTCCCCGGCATCCCTGAGATCAAATCCGAGGAAAGCATCTTTGAGAATTCCGATGCCATCAAGGCCGAAATCATCGCCTTCCTCGATGCCATTGCCACCGGCGGCAAACCGCCGGTCACCGGCGAGGATGGGCGCGACGCCCTGGCCACCGCCATCCATATCAGCGAATTGTTCCAACAACAACCGCACTGACGGAGAATAAACAATGATCCCCATGGTAGACCTCAAGGGTCAGTACCACGCCCTCAAGGATGAAATCGACAGCGGCATCCTCGCCGCCCTGGAAGCGACCCAGTTCATCCTTGGCCCCAACGTGCAGGCCTTCGAGAAGGAAGCGGCCGAATATCTGGGTGTGGCCCACGCCATCAGTTGCGCCAACGGCACCGACGCGCTGCACCTCGCCGTGCGCGCCGCCGGCCTGAAGGAAGGCGACGAGGTGATCACATCTCCCTTCACCTTCATCGCCACCGCCGAGGCCATCGCCTACGTCGGCGCCAGGCCGGTGTTCGTCGACATCGACCCACGTACCTTCAATCTCGACATCGATCGTGTCGCTGCCGCCATCACCCCACGCACCAAGGCCATCATCCCGGTGCACCTGTTTGGCCAGCCGGTGGACATGGCGCCGCTGATGGCCCTGGCCGAACAGCACCAGTTGCAGGTGATCGAGGATTGCGCCCAATCCTTCGGCGCCGCCTACGGCGACCAGATGACCGGCGCCATCGGGCTGGCCGGTTGCCATAGCTTCTTCCCCAGCAAGAACCTGGGCTGCTACGGCGACGGCGGCATGGTCACCACCAACGATGCGCAAATGGCCGAAACCATGCGCATGCTGCGCAACCACGGCAGCAAGGTGCGCTATCACCACGACATCATCGGTTACAACAGCCGCCTCGACGAATTGCAGGCGGTGATCCTGCGCGTGAAGCTCAAACGCATCGAACAGTTCAACGCCGGCCGCCGCCGCGCCGCCCACCGCTACAGCGCTGCCCTGGCCCAAATGCCGGACGTCATCCCGCCGTTCGAGGATGGCAAGGGTCGCCACGTCTACCACCAGTACACCCTGCTTTCGCCCAAACGCGACGCCATCAACAAGGCCTTGAATGACGCGCAGATCGCCAACGCCATCTACTACCCGATCCCGCTGCACCAGCAGAAGGCGTTTGCCGGCACCTGCCTGGGTATCAAGCTGCCGGTGAGCGAAAAGATCGCCAGCGAATGTCTGTCGCTGCCCATCTTCCCGGAACTGACCGACGCCCAGGTGGATCAAGTGCTCGACGTCATCCGCGGCGCAGTTGGCGGATAAATACTCCGACGCAAAGGCGTTGGGTAGCTCAGACATGAAAAAGATCATGATCATCGCCGGCGAGGCGTCCGGCGACGCCCGTGCCGCGGGGCTGGTGCGCGCCGTCAAACGGCAGCGGCCGGATATCCGCTTCTTCGGCATCGGCGGCGATCAGCTGCGCGCCGAGGGTGTGGACACCCTGGTGGACTCACGGGTCATGGCGGTGGTTGGTCTGTTCGAGGTGCTGGCGCACTTCCCCACCATCTACGGTGCGCTGCGACTGATGCGACGCAAGCTGCGCGAGGAGCGGCCCGACCTGCTGATCCTGGTGGACTACCCCGACTTCAACCTGCGCCTGGCCAAGACCGCCAAAGAGCTGGGTATCAAGGTACTGTACTACATCAGCCCGCAGATCTGGGCCTGGCGCCAGGAGCGGGTGCACCGTATCCGTGAGCTGGTGGATCACATGGCGGTGGTGTTCCCCTTCGAGGAGCCGTTCTACCGTAACGCCCATGTGCCGGTTACCTTCGTTGGGCACCCTCTGGTGGAGGAAGTACACAGCGCGCTCGATCACAGCGCTGCCTGCCACGAGTTCGGCCTCGATCCTGAACGCAAGGTGTTGGGCCTGTTCCCGGGCAGCCGCCGCAGCGAGATCAAGCGTCTGCTGCCAGTGCTGCTTGATGCGGCGGCGCAATTGCATGCCAAGCATCCAGACCTGCAATTCATCCTGCCACGCGCCTCGACTCTGAGCGACGCCGATTTTGCCCCGTATTTTTCCGGCCGCGCGGTACCGATCACGGTGGTCTCCGGCCGCGCCTATGACGTGATGGCCGCCTGCGATGCCATCGTCAGCGCCTCGGGCACCGCCACCCTGGAGATCGCCCTGATGCGCACGCCGCTGGCGGTGATCTACAGGATCGCCCCCCTCAGCTACCGCATCATGAGCCGCATGATCAAAGTGGACCACGTCGCCCTGTGCAACATCGTCGCCAGTGAACGTATCGCACCGGAACTGATCCAGCACGACGCCACGGCCGACAGGATTGCGGCGGAGGCGGAAAGCCTGGTGTTCGATGAGGCGCGCAATGCGCAGATCCGCGAAAGACTGAAACGGGTGCGGGAGAAGCTGGGCGCCGCCGGCGGTTCGGACAACGTCGCCCGCGTGGTATTGCAACTGCTGGACACACCCGCGGCGTAAAAATCAAACGTGCAACCAATACGTAAAGCAAAAAACGCCAGGGGCCGGGAGGCCCCTGGCGTTTTTCATTCTCTGCCCAACCGTTAGCGGACGATGCTGCGCTTGGAGTTGTCGAGGAACTCGACGAAGGGCTTAAGTTCGGCGCAGGTCTGCGCCATCTCTTTCAGCCGTGCCGTGGCTTCGTCCAGCGGCAGACCGGAGCGGTACAGCACCTTGTAGGCCTGGCGCAGGGTCTGGATCGACTCTGGAGAAAAACCACGCCGCTTCAGGCCTTCCTTATTGATGCCATGCGGTTCCGCCGGGTTACCGGCCACCATCAGATACGGCGGCACATCCTTCGATATGGCGCTGCCCATGCCGGTGAAGGCATGAGCGCCGATGGCACAGAACTGATGCACCAGAGTAAATCCGGACAGGATCACCTGATTGCCCACATGCACATGGCCGGCCAGGGATGCGTTGTTGGAGAAGATCACCTTGTCACCGATCTGACAATCGTGGGCGATGTGGATATAGGCCATGAACAGGCCGTCGCTGCCGACGCGGGTAACACCGCCACCGCCCGGTGTGCCACGGTTCATGGTGACGTACTCACGGATGATGTTGCGATCACCGATCACCAGTTGCGTGGGCTCGCCGTTGTACTTCTTGTCCTGCGGCGCTTCACCCAGAGAAGCGAACTGGTGGATCTTGTTATCACGACCGATCTGCGTCGGGCCGTTGATCACCACATGCGGCCCTATCCAGGTGCCGTCACCGATTTCCACATCGGCGCCGATGATCGAATAGGCGCCGATGCTGACACCCGCGCCGATGCGGGCCTTGGGATCGACAATGGCGGTCGGGTGGATGCTCATGCCATCACCTGCTCCGCGCACATCAGCTCGGCGCTGGCGACGACCTTGCCGTCCACCTTGGCCTCGGCGCTGAATTTCCAGATGTTGCGCTTGGTGGTCACCAGCTTTACCTCAAGAAACAACTGATCGCCCGGCTCCACCGGCTGCTTGAAGCGGCAATTGTCGATACCGGCGAAGTAATACAGCGAACTTCCATCCGGTTTCTTGCCCTGGGTCTTGAACGCCAGCAGGCCGGTGGCCTGGGCCAGCGCTTCCATGATCAGCACACCGGGGAAGACCGGGCGCTGCGGGAAGTGGCCGGTAAAGAACGGCTCGTTGAAGGAAACATTCTTCACGCCGATGAGATACTCACCCGGCTTGTAATCGATCACCTTGTCCACCAGCAGGAACGGATAGCGGTGCGGCAGGTATTCGAGAATCTCGTGTATATCCATCGTATTCAAGGCACTACCCTTTCTTCAGTTCTTCCAGTTCTTTTTCCAGTTGCTTCAATCGCCGCGCCATTTCGTCCAACTGTTTGAAGCGCACCGTGTTCTTGTGCCACTGCTCGCTGCGTTCCAGAGGCGTGCCCGAGGAATAGACACCGGGTTCTTTCAGTGATTTGGTCACCAGCGACATGGCGGTGACGGTCGTTCCGTCGGCGATCTCCAAATGTCCCAGGATGCCGGCACCGCCACCGATGGCGCAGTGCTTGCCGATTACGGCGCTGCCGGCCACGCCGACGCAACCGGCCATGGCGGTGTGCGCACCGACGCGCACATTGTGCGCCACCTGGATCTGGTTATCCAGCTTCACCCCGTCCTCGATCACCGTGTCTTCCACGGCTCCGCGATCGATACTGGTGTTGGCGCCGATCTCCACGTCGTCGCCAATCATCACCGCGCCGAGCTGCGGCACCTTGATCCAGGTGCCGCGATCATGGGCAAAGCCGAAACCGTCGGAGCCGATGACGGCGCCGGCATGCAGCAGGCCACGGGCACCGATGCGGCAGCCGTGATAGACCGTGACATTGGCCACCAGGCGTGTTCCGTTACCGATACGAACGCCGCGCTCCAGTACACACCCCGGGCCAATCACCGCATCCGCACCGATGACGCAATCCGCGCCGATGGTGCAATGCGGGCCGATACTGGCGCTGGCGTCGATATGGGCGGACGAGGCCACCACGGCGCTCGGGTGTATGCCGGGCACGGCATCAGCGGAAGGAGCGAATAAGGCGGCTACCTTGGCATAGGCCAGATGGGGGTTGGCGGCCACCAGGGCATTGGTGCTGCAGAACGGCAGGTCGTCTTCCCGCAGGATGACGGCCGACGCCTGTGTCGCCTGCAGGTGCTTGCGGTAACGGGGATTGGTAAGAAAGGTAATGGTGCCGGCGACAGCGCCGTTCAACGTAGCGACGCCGTGGATGACACAGGCGCCATCCCCCACCGGCCGTGCGCCGACGCGCTGGGCCAGCTCTGCGAGGGTGAAGCTCACCGTGCCTTTTTCTTGTTCTGGGCCTCGAACTGCTGGCGCAGCAGCCCCAGCACCCGCTCGGTCAGGTCGACACGATCACTGGCATAGACCACACCGGTTTCAAAAATCAGGTCGTAACCATCCTGTTTGGCGATGGCCACGATGGCGTCACCTACCTCGCGCTGCATACGGGAAAACTCTTCATTGCGGCGCAGGTTGAGGTCTTCGGTAAAGGCCTCGCGGGCACGTTTGAGGTCGCGCTGCTGGGTGAGTACGTCGCGCTCCAGCTTGCGGCGCTCCTCCTCACTCATGATGGCGCCGTCCCGCGCCAGCTTTTCTTCCTGGGCCTTCAGGGTCTTTTGGGCCGCAGCCAACTCGCTGTCGCGTGGCGCAAACTCCTGCTCCAGCCGTTCACGGGCCATCTTGGCCTGCGGCGCCTGCTCCAGGATGCGCGGCGTATTGACGAAACCCACCCGCGCCTCGGCGGCCACCGCCGTGGCGGATACCAAGACCAGACACAAACCCAGCAAGGTCCAGAGAGAGAGCCTGTTCAATGTATCGCTCCTTAGTAGAGGGTGCCCAGGTTGAACTGGAAGCCTTCCGTCCGATCTCCGTCCTTGGCATTGAGGGCCTTGGCCACGGTAAAGGTCATGGCGCCCACCGGGGTCATCCAGTACAGGGACAGGCCGGTGGCATAACGCAGTTGCCCCAGATCCACCTTTTCTATGTCGGTATCATACACGTTGCCGGCGTCCAGGAAGGCGCCCAGCCGTATTGACTTGCTATTCTCCCCAAAGGGTCCGGGCAAAATCAACTCCAGGTTGCCGGCCACCCGGGCGTTGCCGCCGATGGGGTCGCCGAACTCATCTTTGGGCCCCAGGCTGCTGGCCCGGAAGCCGCGCACCGTGCGGGCACCACCGGCGTAGTAGCGCTCGAAGGGCGGCAGGTTGCCGCTGGTCTCGCCGTAGCTGTGGCCATAGGCCAGTTCGCCGCCGGCGCTGAAGGTCACCGACTCGCTCAAAGGCACAAACAGCTTGTGGCGATAGCTCAGCTTGTAGAACTGCAGATTGCCCGCCGGGGTGGCAACTTCCGTGCCCAGGGTCAGCAGCGAGCCGGACGAGGGGAACAGGAAGCGGTTGCGGCTGTCGCGGGTCCAGCTCACATTCAGCTTGTAGGCGTCGTAGGTGTCGCCATTGGCGGCGGCGAAATCCTGAATCTGCTGTGACGACTCGCTGACGTTCTTCAGATAGGTGTGTTCGTAGTCGCCGCCGATGCGCACCGTATCGAATTCCGCTACCGGGATACCGAAACCGATACCAGCACCGTAGCTGTCTGCAGCGTAGTAGGACACGCTGGCCTGGCCGGCATCGGTGGTGCGATAGAAGAAATTCAGGGTACGACTGATGCCATCCATGGTGTAGTAGGGATCGACCACGTTGAGGCTGTAGACGGTCGAAACCTTGCTGTTGTTTACCTCAATGGCGTAGCGCTGACCGGTGCCCAGGAAATTGTCCTGTGACACGCTGGCATTGAACAGCAACCCCTGGGAGTCGCCGTAGCCGATACCGAAGTTGAGGCTGCCGAAGGCATCACGTTCATGCACGGTATAGTTCACATCCACCTGATCCGGTGTGCCGGGCACGGCCGGTGTTTCGACCGTAACGCCCTCGATGAAACTGAGGCGTTCCAGGCGGGTGCGCGAACGCTTGATGCGCTCAGTGGAAATCCAGGCCCCCTCCATTTGGCGCAACTCCCGCCGCACCACTTCGTCCTGCGTCTTGGCATTGCCCAGCACATTGACGCGACGCACGTACACGCGCTTGCCAGGATCAACGAAGAAAGTGAGCGTAACTTCCTTCTTCTCCTCATCCAGCTCAGGCATCGCATTGATATTGGCGAAGGCGTAGCCTTCATCACCCAGGCGCTCACTGATCCGCGCCGTACTTTCGGTGATCTGCTTGCGCGAGAAAGTATCACCGGGCTGGATACTGATGAGATCGCGCAGCACGTCGTGCGGCACGATGCTCTCCCCCGCCATCTTCACATCGCGCACCGTATAGCGCTCGCCCTCGCTCACATTGATGGTGACGTAGATGTGCTCATAATCCGGCGTAATGGAAACCTGCGTGGAATCGATCTTAAAATTGATATAGCCGCGATCGAGATACCAGGAGCGCAGCGCCTCCAGATCACCGGCCAGCTTCTGCTTGGAGTATTTATCCCTATCGCTAAAGAATGAAAACGCTGGACGCGGGCCGAGCTGGAATTGGCGCAACAGCTCCTCGCTGGAATAGGCCTTGTTGCCGACGATGTTGATGCGATAGATGGTCGCCACATCACCCTCCGCCACGTCAATACGAATGGCGGCACGATTGCGCTCCTCGGGCGTGATGGTGGACTTCAGACGCATGCCATACTTGCCCATGGCCAGATACTGCCGTTTCAGTTCCTGCTCCACCTTGTCCAGCATGGAGCGATCGAATACCCGCCCCTCGGCAAAGCCGATGCGTTTGAGGTTTTCCAGCAACTGCTCGGTGGGAATGCTTTTATTGCCTTCGATGGTGATGCTGGAAATGGCCGGACGCTCGGCAACGAATACCACCAGGATATCGCCCTCACGCTCCAGCACCACATCCTTGAAAAATCCCGTGCGATACAGGGCCTGGATGGCGTCCACCGTGGCTTTGTCGTCCACTTGATCGCCGCGCTTGAGCGGCAGATAGTTGAATACCGTACCGATGGAAATGCGCTGCAAACCTTCGACACGAATGTCGTCGATGACAAAGGGCTCCAAGGCCCAGGACGAAAGCGGCAATACGGCACAGGCCAGTGCCACCGCGCGCGCCAGTTGCGGGCTGCTCTTCTTCATTCTCCCCCCATCAGGCGTGCCAAGTCGTTATACAGCGCCAAGGTCATCAGCATCAGAATCAGCATGATGCCGATCCGCGCCGCCAGTGCCTCGGTGCGCTCGGACACCGGGCTGCCTTTGATGGCCTCGATCAGATAAAACAGCAAATGGCCGCCGTCCAAAATTGGCACCGGCAACAGATTGAGCACGCCGAGGCTGATACTGACAATGGCCAGAAAGGCCAGAAACTGTGCGAATCCGGCCAAGGCGGAACTCTTGGCATAGACGGCGATAGTGATCGGTCCACTGATATTTTCCGTCGATACACGCCCCACCACCATTTCGCCCAGCATGCGCAGGGTCAGCGTGGACATGTCCCAGGTCTTGTGCAGGGCCGCTCCCACCGCATCGAACGGCCCCAGGCGCCACTCAGTGCGCATGCGCTCGGTGATGCGTTCGTCGATACGTACGCTGGCGCCGATACGGCCAATCATCACACCGGCTGTTTCCCGCGCCGTCGGGCGGACCTGGGTATCGAATATTTGGCCATTACGGCGGACGGTGAAGGTCAATGCGATGTCAGGATTGTCCCGCACCTTGAGCACCAGACCTTCCCAGTCGTTCACCGCCGCGCCGTCGATGGCAATGATTTCATCACCCGACCGCAGGCCGGCCTGGGCGGCCGCCGAGCCGGCGCTGATTTCATCCAATATCGGCGCGATATGGGGCCGATAGGGCTGCAGGCCGATGACCTTGCTGAAGGTGGCGGCATCGACCTCCCCCTGCAGCTGGTCCAATGGCAGACGGTAGCGATATTCAACACCGCCGTCATCGACGGTGATCGTCACCGCTTCCTTGCGCAAGGTATAGGGCAGCAGGGACTCCAGCACGGCAGCCCAGGTCGGGGTCGCCCGCTCCCCCACCGCCAGCACTTCCTGTTCGCTGCGCAGGCCTGCCTGGTAGGCCAGGCTGGCCGGTTCCAGTTCGCCGAGCAGTGGTCTGACGCCGGGGGTGCCGCTGACGAACATCAGCCAATAGGCCACCACGGCAAACAACAAATTGAACACCGGCCCCGCCGCCACGATGGCAGTGCGCTTACGCAGCGACTGACGATTGAAGGCGCGCTCCACTTCATGGGGCGCCACCTCGCCTTCGCGCTCGTCCAACATCTTGACGTAGCCACCCAGCGGAATGGCAGCGATGACATATTCAGTTTGATCGCGCCCGGCGCGACGCATCCACAGCGGTTTGCCAAATCCGATGGAGAAACGCAGCACCTTGACACCCATGCGCCGCGCCACCCAGTAATGGCCAAATTCATGCACCGCAATCAGCACGCTGATGGCGATGATGAACATCAATGGCGTCAGCAGAAAATCGAACATCAGTGCTTGATCTCCCGCACCGCCACCTCACGTTCCGCCGCCGCCCGTGCCGCGGCGTCATCCGCCAGGATCTGTTCCAGGGTAGCCGCGCTGTGGGCCGATGTCTGCGCCAACACCGCCTCGATCACCGGCGCAATGGCGGTGTAGGCGATGCGCCGCTGCAGGAAGGACTCCACCGCCACTTCGTTGGCAGCATTGAGGATGGCCGAACTGGTGCCACCGGCCTCCATCGCCTCCACCGCCAGACGCAGGCAGGGAAAGCGATTCAGATCGGGCGCACTGAAATCCAGTCGTGCCACGGTAAAAATATCGAGACTGCCGACACCGGACTCCATGCGCTCGGGCCAGGCCAGGGCGTGAGCGATGGGCGTGCGCATGTCGGGGTTACCGAGCTGCGCCAGCACCGAGCCATCTACATATTCAACCATCGAATGAATTACGCTCTGCGGGTGCAACACCACCTGCACTTGGCTCGGTGCGGTATTGAACAGCCAGCAGGCCTCGATAACTTCCAGCCCCTTGTTCATCATGGTGGCAGAGTCGACCGAGATCTTGCGCCCCATGCTCCAGTTGGGATGAGCCACCGCCTGTTCCGGCGTCACCGCCGCCAACTGCTCCAGCGGCGTGGTGCGGAATGGCCCGCCTGAGGCAGTGAGCAGGATGCGGCGCACGCCGACACGTTCGAAACCGTCGGCAAAACCCTTCGGCATGCATTGGAAGATGGCATTGTGTTCGCTGTCGATGGGCAACAGCACGGCATTGTTTTGCTGCACGGCCTCCATGAACAGGCGACCGGACATCACCAGCGCCTCCTTGTTGGCCAGCAGGACACGCTTGCCGGCCCGGGCCGCAGCCAGGGTCGGGGTCAGCCCGGCAGCGCCCACAATGGCCGCCATGACATAGTCTGCCTCCGGCAACGCGGCGACATGCTCCAGGCCTTCCACGCCTGACAGCACCGTGATGTCAGGCGCGCTCACACGCAGGCGCTCCGCCAGCTTCTGGGCGGCTGTCGCGTCGGCCATCACCGCATAGGCGGGCCGATGCTCCAGGCATTGTTCGTACAGCTTGTCGACCTGGCCGTTGGCGCTCAGCGCCACCACGCGATAGCGATCGCGATGCCGCCCCAGGACGTCCAGCGTGCTACGGCCAATGGAACCGGTGGCGCCGAGTATGGTGACGCCGATCATGCAAATCCCTGCCAGAGCAGATAGCCGAGCATGAACATGGGCGCGGCCGCCGTGAGGCTGTCGATGCGATCAAGGATGCCACCGTGGCCGGGCAGCAGACCACCGCTGTCCTTCACATCCGCCAGGCGCTTGAACATGCTTTCGGTAAGGTCGCCGACGATGGATACCGCCACGGTGAACAGCGTGAGCGGGAGCAGCCACAACAGCACGTGCAGCGACAGCCCGAGCAGATAAGTGCCACCCAGCGTGACGACAGCGGTTGTGGCCATGGCACCCCACACGCCGGCCCAGGTCTTGCCTGGACTCACCGCCGGCGCCAGCTTGCTGCGGCCAAAACGGTGGCCGGCAAAATAGGCGCCGACATCAGCGCCCCAGATCAGCAACAGCAGGAACAATACGTACTGCGGTCCTTGCGCCCCCTGGGCATGCAGTGCGACCAGCGCCGCCCATCCCGGCAGCAGACAGAGCAGGCCAGCGACGGCGAGGCGGCCCGGCCGCGCGATCCACAACCGGCTGGCACGCGGATAGATCAGGATGAAACACAGGGCGGCCACCCACCACAGCGCCGCCAGGGCAATCAGCCAGGGCAGGGCCTCCACCATGTTGGCCCTATCAATCAGACCGGCGAGCAACACAGCAAACAAGGCCACATAGGCTGCGCGCGCCGCCGTCTGATGCAATCCGGCCAGACGCGACCATTCCCAGGCCCCCAGACTGAAGATCATCCCCAGAATCACGGCGAACCAGACATTGGGCAGCACCAACGTTGCCCAGATGGCCAACGGCGCCAGCAGCAGCGCAGTCAGCACGCGCATTTTAAGCATCGAGAATTTGCTCCACCTGTTCCCCGGTACGGCCAAAGCGCCGTTGCCTGCCGGCAAAGGACTCAAGGGCTGCGAGAAAGGCCTGGTCGTCGAATTCAGGCCACAACAGCGGGGTGAAATACAATTCGGTATAGGCGAGTTGCCACAGCAGGAAATTGCTGATGCGCTGTTCACCCCCGGTGCGGATGAACAGATCCGGCTCCGGCAACCCGGCCAGCGACAGACGCGATTCGAGCATTTCGGGGGTGACCGCAGTGGCAGCCAGTTCACCGCGCTGCACCTGCTCCGCCAGCCCCCGGGCCGCCTGGGTGATATCCCAGCGTCCGCCATAGTTGGCGGCGATAATCAGCGTGAGCGCGGTGTTGGCTGCGGTGAGCTGTTCCGCGGCACTAATACGCTGTTGCAACTCGGGCGCAAAGGCCGTGCGCTCGCCGATGATGCGCAGCCGCACCCCATGCTTGTGCAGCTTCTTGACCTCCAGGTCCAGCGCGGTCATGAACAGATTCATCAGCAGCCCGACCTCTTCCGCCGGGCGGCGCCAGTTTTCGCTGCTGAAGGCAAACAGGGTAAGGCAGTCGATGCCTTGACTGAGGCATACCTTGACCATGGCTCGTACGCTGTCCATGCCGGCCTTGTGACCGGCAAAACGCGGCAGGCCACGCTTGCGCGCCCAGCGCCCGTTGCCATCCATGATGATGGCAACATGACGAGGTAATTTACGGGCGTACAGTTCGGAATCGGACATGGGTTGGTAGTTACATGTGACAGGGGGCAAGTTGCAGAAAAATCGAACCTCGCTGATCAAACTTCTTTAACGCAGTGACATTCATCTTTCTATTGCAGCTTGAAACCTGTCACTTGTAACTTAAATTTCCATCAGGTCCTTTTCCTTGGTCTCGAGAACCTTGTCGACTTCGACAATGTAACGGTCGGTGAGTTTCTGGATTTCATCCTGGCCGCGGCGCTCGTCGTCTTCACTGATTTCCTTGGATTTCAGCAGTTCCTTGAGATCATTATTGGCATCGCGGCGGATGTTGCGAATGGCGACCTTGGCGCCCTCGCCCTCGTGACGTACCACCTTGGTCAGTTCACGGCGGCGCTCTTCGGTGAGCGGCGGCATGGGGATGCGGATGACCGTGCCGGCACTGTTCGGGTTGAGGCCCAGGTCGGAGGTGAGAATGGCCTTTTCCACCGCCTGAATCATATTGCGCTCCCACAGCGTGATGGTCAGGGTGCGGGAGTCTTCGACACCGATATTGCCTACCTGGCTCAGCGGCACCATGGAGCCGTAATATTCCACGGTGATGTGTTCCAGCAGGCTGGGATGGGCACGTCCGGTGCGCAGTTTGGTCAGTTCGCCCTTGAGCGCATCGACGCTTTTCTTCATGCGTGCTTCGGCGTCTTTCTTGATGTCATTAATCATGGGTTCCTCCACAGCCTAGGCTTCGACCTGGGTGCCCTCATCCTGGCCCAGCATGATGTTCATCAGGGCACCGGCCTTGTTCATGTTGAACACCCGCAGCGGCATACGGTGATCGCGGCACAGCACGATGGCCGTGGCATCCATCACCTCCAGCTTGCGCTCCAGCACCTCGTCGTAGCTGAGGCGGGCATAGCGGGTGGCCTTGGGGTCCTTCACCGGGTCGGCACTGTATACCCCGTCCACCTTGGTGGCCTTGAGCACCAGATCGGCGTTGATTTCGATACCACGCAGGCTGGCGGCCGAGTCCGTCGTAAAGAACGGATTGCCCGTGCCTGCGGCAAAGATGGCCACGCGCCCCTTTTCCAGGTGACGGATCGCCTTGCTGCGTACATAGTCTTCACACACGGCGGGGATCGGCAGGGCCGACATTACCCGCACCTGCACGCCTTCCTTTTCCAGCGCACCCTGCATATTCAGGGAGTTGATGACCGTGGCCAGCATGCCGATTTGATCAGCTGCCGCACGGTCCATACCGGAAGATGCCAGGCTGACGCCACGGAAGATGTTGCCGCCACCAATCACCAGGCCCACCTGCACCCCCGCTCGCACCACGGCGGCGATTTCCTGGGCGATGCGCTGGGCAACCTCCGGGTCGATACCGAACCCCTGTCTGCCCATCAGAGCCTCGCCGCTCAGCTTGAGCAGGACGCGGCGGTAGACCGGTTTGGCAGCGGCATCCATGGCTTACTTGCTCGTGGCAGCGGCCTGGGCAGCCACTTCCTCAGCAAAGTTGACGGCCTTCTTCTCAATGCCCTCGCCCACTTCGAAGCGGGTGAAACCGATCACCTTGGCGCCGGCGTCCTTCACCAGCTTCTCCACGGTGATATCCGGGTTCTTGACGAAGGGCTGGCCCAGCAGGGTGACTTCCTTGAGGAATTTCTTGATGCGGCCGTCGACCATCTTGGCGATGATATCGGCGGGCTTGCCGCTGTCGGCGGACTGTGCGGTGTAGATCTCGCGTTCCTTCTCGATCAGCTCGGCCGGCACCTGGTCTTCAGACACACACTGCGGGCGGCTGGCGGCGATATGCATGGCGATATCGCGGGCCAGTTCAACGGAACCGCCCTGCAGCTCGACCACCACGCCGATGCGGGTGCCGTGCATATAGTTCACCAGCAGGTTGCCGCTGTTGTAGGCGACCATGCGGCGCACAGCGGAGTTCTCGCCGATCTTGGCGATCAGGGCCTTGGTGGCGTCGGCCACGGTCATGCCGTCCGCCATCTTGGCAGCCAGCAGGGCGTCAATATCGTTGGCACCGGAGTTCAGCGCGGTGTCGCCGACGGCGGCAGCGAAATTGCGGAAATCGTCGCCCTTGGTGACGAAGTCGGTTTCGCAGTTCACTTCAACCATCACCAGGCGCTTGCCGTCGGCAGCAGCCTTGACCACGATCAGGCCTTCCGCGGCGGTACGGCCGGCCTTCTTGTCGGCCTTGGCCATGCCGGCCTTGCGCATGTGCTCGATGGCAGCCTCGATGTCACCGTTGGTTTCCGTCAGGGCCTTCTTGCACTCCATCATGCCGGCGCCGGTGCGCTCGCGGAGGTCCTTGACCAGGGCAGCAGTAATTTCAGCCATCTTGTAATCCTCTCTAGAAAATCGGAAATCAATGGGCAGCCGGGGCCACCCTTTCGGCAATACATTCAAAAAAGGGGGCATGGCCCCCTTTTTGTGTTGCTTGTGGTGCCCGCCTCAGCGGACCGCGGCCTCATCGACCTCGACGAACTCGTCCACCACACCGGCACCCGAGGCGCTGCGGCCGGCCAGGATGCTGTCCGCCGCAGTCTGCACGTACAGGGTGATGGCACGGATGGCGTCGTCGTTGCCGGGGATGACGTAATCAACGCCGTCCGGGCTGTTGTTGGTGTCCACCACACCGATCACCGGGATACCCAGGGTCTTGGCCTCGGCGATGGCGTTCTTCTCATGGCCGACGTCGACGATGAACAGGGCGTCCGGCAGGCTGGCCATCTCCTTGATGCCGCCAATGGAGCGCTGCAGCTTCTCGATCTCGCGGCGCATCAGCAGGGCTTCCTTCTTGGAGACACGGTTCATGCTGCCGTCCTGCTCCATGGCCTCCAGATCCTTCAGGCGCTTGATGGACTGCTTGACAGTCTTGAAGTTGGTCAGCATGCCACCCAACCAGCGGTGGTTGACGTAGGGCATGCCACAGCGCTGCGCCTCGGCGGCGATGATGTCGCGGGCCTGGCGCTTGGTGCCGACGAACAGGACGTTGCCACGCTTGGACGCCATGGAACCCAGGAAATTCATCGCGTCATTGAACAGCGGGACGGTCTTTTCCAGGTTGACGATGTGGACTTTATTGCGGGCGCCGAAGATGAAGGGGGCCATCTTCGGGTTCCAGTAACGGGTCTGGTGGCCGAAATGAACGCCGGCCTCCAGCATCTGACGCATGGTCACGTTTGCCATTTGAAACATTCCTCTTCAGGGTTGGGCCTCCACGTACCCCGCTGGCCGACCTCCGGGTGATATACCCTGGGGCACCCCGGCCAGTGTGACGGTGCGTGTGCGGATTTAAAAACTCAATAAAAGCGGGTTTGCCTATTGAAGCCGCGCTTTATACCATAATCACCGTTCCGCAACAACGGCATACCCGCCCCGAGACGGCCGCCGCGCCGCCGACCAGCCCCAGGAAGACTGCATGAGCGTCACCATCAAAACCCCGGAAGAACAGCAAAAAATGCGCGTGGCCGGCCGTCTGGCCGCCGAGGTGCTGGAGATGATCGCGCCGCACGTGCAGCCGGGGGTGACCACCGAGCAGCTGGACCGGCTGTGCCACGATCATATCGTCAATGTCCAGCAGGCCATCCCGGCGCCGCTCAATTACCACGGCTACCCCAAATCCATCTGCACCTCCATCAATCACCAGGTCTGCCACGGCATCCCCAACGACCGGGAGCTGAAAGACGGCGACATCGTCAACCTGGACATCACGGTCATCAAGGACGGCTACCACGGTGATACCAGCATGATGTTCCTGGTGGGCAAGCCGGCCATCAAGGCCGAACGCCTGTGCCGCATCGCCCACGAATGCCTGCTGGTAGGGATCCGCCTGGTCAAACCGGGCGCCCGCCTGGGGGACATCGGCCACGCCATCCAGCACCATGCCGAGGCCAGCGGCTACTCCATCGTGCGCGAATACTGCGGCCACGGCATCGGCAAGGACTTCCACGAGGAACCCCAGGTATTGCACTACGGCACCCCCGGTACCGGCCTGGAGCTGACCCCGGGCATGACCTTTACCATCGAACCCATGGTCAATGCCGGCAAGCGCCAGATCAAACTGCTGCCCGACGGCTGGACCGTGGTGACCAAGGACCGCAGCCTGTCCGCCCAGTGGGAACATACCATCCTGGTCACCGAAAACGGCTACGAGGTTCTTACCCGGCGCCAGGATGAAGTTATTTAAGGCAGTTCTCCGCAAATGAAAGCGAATGAGCGCGAATTGGCCAGGATAAGAACATATGTAGCCTCTATTTGCGCCCATTCGCGTTCATTCGCGGACTATATTTCGATCTGATAGGGCATGGAAAAAGACGTCCTCTTCGACGGCGCGGCCTTTGACGCGGCCCTCGCCAGCGCTACCCCGCCCCTCACCCTGTTCCGCAACGCCCTGCGCCATTCCCAGGCGGTACTGGCGCGGCGCTTCGAGCGCGGTGCGCCCATCGTCCAGCTGGTGCGCGGCCGCGCCTGGGTGGTGGATCAGTTGCTGGCCCGCGCCTGGCGCCGCCACATGGGTGAGCACGAACAGCAGGCCGCCCTGGTGGCTGTGGGCGGCTACGGCCGCGGTGAGCTGCACCCCCACTCCGATATCGATCTGATGGTGCTGCTGCCGGTGGGTGAGCTGCCTGCCCTGCACCAGGCCCTGGAGAGTTTCCTGCTGTTCCTGTGGGATATGGGTCTGGAGGTGGGACACAGCGTGCGCTCGGTGGCCGACTGCGAGCGGGAGGGCCAGGCCGACATCACCGTCGCCACCAATCTGATGGAGTCGCGCCTGCTGGGCGGCGACGCCGGTCTGTACTACGCCATGCACCAGGTGATCGGTCCCGACCGCATCTGGCCGACACGGGACTTCTTCGAGGCCAAATGGCAGGAGCAGATCGCCCGCCACCGCAAGTTCCACGACACCGCCTACAACCTGGAACCCAACATCAAGGAAGGCCCCGGCGGACTGCGCGACATCCAGATGATCGGCTGGGTGGCCAAGCGCCACTTCGGTGGCCAGACCCTCGACGATCTGGTCGGCCACGGCTTCCTCACCCCGGCGGAATACCGCACCCTCATCGACGGCCAGAACTTCCTCTGGAAGGTCCGTTTCGCCTTGCACCTGCAGGCCAAACGCCGCGAAGACCGCCTGCTGTTCGACCATCAGCGCGCCCTCGCCCGCCAGTTTGGTTACCAGGACGAAAATGCCACCCTGGCGGTGGAGCAGTTCATGAAACGCTATTACCGCACGGTGATGGAGCTGGGCCAGCTCAACGAAATGCTGCTGCAACTATTCCAGGAAAAGATCCTGCTGGCCGACGAACCGGCGCAGATCACCCCGCTCAACCGCCGCTTCCAGGCGCGCAACGGCTTTCTCGAGGTGAGCAACGAACTGGTATTCCGCCGCCAGCCCTTCGCCCTGCTGGAGCTGTTCCTGCTGCTGGCACAACACGAAACTCTCAAGGGTATCCGCGCCGAGACCATCCGCCTGATCCGCAGCCACCTGCACCTCATCGACGACGAGTTCCGCGCCGATCTGCGTTGCCGCAGCCTGTTCATGGAGCTGCTGCGCCAGCCGCGCGGCGTGCATACCGCCCTGCGCCACATGAACCGCTTCGGCCTGCTCGGCGCCTACCTGCCCGCCTTCGGCCGCATCGTCGGCCAGATGCAGCACGACCTGTTCCATGTCTATACCGTGGATGAGCACACCCTGTTCGTGCTGCGCAATGTGCGCCGCTACGCCTATCCACAGTACCGTGCCGAATTCCCGCTGTGCAGCGAACTGATGGATCAGATCCCCAAGCGCGAGGTGCTGTATGTCGCCGCCCTGTTCCACGACATCGCCAAGGGCCGCGGCGGCGACCATTCCGTACTCGGTGCCGAGGAGGTAACGGAGTTCTGCCGCAACCATGCGCTGTCCGAATACGACACCCGCCTCGCCGCCTGGCTGGTGCGCAACCACCTGCTGATGTCGGCCACCGCCCAGCGCCAGGACATCAACGACCCGGACGTGGTGAATGCCTTCGCCGCTGCCGTGGGTGATCGCGTACACCTGGATTACCTCTATCTGCTCACCCTGGCCGACATCCGCGCCACCAGTCCCACGTTATGGAACACCTGGAAGGGCACGCTGCTCAACACGCTGTACAACAGCACACGCAACGCGCTGCGCCGCGGTCTCACCAACCCCATCGATGCCGACGAACTGATCGCCGAAACCAAGGAAGAGGCGCGCATGCGCGTGCGCGACCGCGCCGTCTCCACAGAGGCCATCGACGCCCTGTGGGCGCGCCTCGATGATGACTATTTCCTGCGCTACACCATCGATGCCATCGCCTGGCACACCGAGGCAATCATCGCCGCTCAGGGCGCGGCCCTGCCGATGATCCTGATCCGCCAACAGATGCAGCATGGCGGCACCGAGATATTCATATACACACCACGGCACGACAACCTGTTTGCCCTCGCTACCAGCACACTGGACCAAATGGGACTCACCATTACCGACGCGCGCGTCATGACCTCGCGTGATGGCTATACCCTGGACACCTACACCGTGCTGGAAGAGGACGGCGCCCCGGTCAGCGACGCCTGGCGCATCCAGGAACTGGAGGCCACGCTGCACGAGGTACTGGCCCATCCCGACGTCCCGCCGCAAAAGGTTGAACGCCGCCTGCCGCGCCAGCTGAAGCATTTCACCATCCCGACCCAGGTGTTATTCCAGCCTGACCCCTACAATGATCGTACGGTGATGGAAGTGATCAGCGCTGACCGCCCCGGCCTGCTGTCGCAGATCGGCAAGGCGATGATGGAGTGCGATGTGCGCCTGCAAAACGCCAAGATCGCCACCCTCGGCGCCCGCGTGGAAGACATCTTCTTCGTTACCGATGCGGAAAACCACCCGCTGCACGATGCCGCACAGATGGAACAGCTGCGCCAGCGCATCGTGGAGTTGCTGGCGGCGTGAGCGCAATCGATTCGCGGCGAGACAGACCGTGAAGGCAGACAATCTGGCCTGTCCACTGGACGGTCTGGCACTGGAGCGGGGGGAACACCGGCTATGCTGCGCCAATGGCCACAGCTTCGATGTCGCGCGCCAGGGTTATGTCAATCTGCTGCCGGTGCAGAACAAGAAATCCCGCACACCGGGTGACAGTACGGCGATGGTAGAGGCTCGCCGCCGCTTCCTCGATGCCGGCTTCTATGCACCCATCGCCCACCATCTGCAGGCACTGGTGCTGCCACACCTGCCAGAGGGTGATGCCTGTGTCGTGGATGCCGGTTGCGGCGAAGGTTACTACCTCAACCAATTGCACATGGCATTGACGGAGAGCGGTCACACGGCCAGTCTCATCGGACTCGACATCGCCAAGCCGGCAGTCATCGCAGCCACCCGCCGCAACAGACAGATCACCTGGCTGGTGGCCTCCAACGCCAATCCCGCCATTGTGCCGGGCACGGTGGATTTGATCCTGTGCATGTTCGGCTTCCCCGTCTATCCCGCCTTCGCTGCCCTGCTCAAACCAGGCGGCAGGCTGTTGCTGGTAGATGCCGGCCCCGAGCATCTGCTCCAACTGCGTGAAGTGATCTACCCGGAGGTGCGCAAATCAGCGCCACCGACCCTCGACAAGGCGCAACAAGCGGGATTCACGCTGTCGCACAGTGAGCCCCTGCGCTACCAGACCGCGGCGCTGGAACGCGCACAAATCGCCGACCTGCTGGTGATGACGCCTCACCTCTACCGCGCCAGCCATGCGGGCAAGGAGGCCGCGGCGCAACTATCCAGCCTCCGGCTGACGGTGGATGTCGTGTTCCGGGTATTGATCAAAAGCGCCTAGCGCTTTTGCAATGCGTACAACCAGCCCGGCACATCGACGCCGAGATTCTGCCGCAATACCGCGGCCTCCTCCGCCAGCAGCGCAAAGCCATGCCGATTCGCCAGTGCCCGCACGTAGTCGGCGCTGTGGGCATAACGACCCGCCTCGCGTAACACATACGCTTCCATCGCACCCTGTTCCACGGAAAACAGCAGTCGGCCCCCATGACGCAGCGCCTGCGCCGCGACGATGAACACCGGCGCCAAATCGCCCAGATAGACAAACACATCCGCTGCCAGCAGCAGATCCCAGCGCTGCATCTGTTGATCCAAGGTCTGTACCACATCACCTACCGCCAGCGCGTCGTACACGGCGCGCTGGCGCGCCTTGTCCACCATGCGCGGCGACAGGTCGACACCCGCCAAGTGGGCGGCCACATCACGAAAGGCCATGCCCGCCAGGCCGGTGCCGCAGCCCAGATCCAACACCTGCAAAGCGCTGCCGCCACCGCAACGTTCGAACAGGGCGCGCAACAGACTCGGCGTGCGGTAGCCCAGTACGCCGGTGAGATGCTCATCAAAACCATCGGCATACTGATCGAACAAGGCCGCCACATAATCTCCGGGCGCCACGCTGGGCACCTGCTCGCCGCGCAACGCGGCACGCACATAGGACACCTCGGCGTAATCGGGCTTCAAACGCAGGGCCTCGTCGTAGTGATGCAGCGCGGCCTCCTTGTCACCGACGGCCTCCAGCAGGGCGCCGTAATTGCGATGTGCCTCGGCCAGCTCCGGCTCGGCCTGCAGAGCCGCTGCATAGCAGGCGGCGGCGGCGGCATAATCCTCCCCGGCCTGCAACAACCCGCCCAGATTGTTGAGCGCCTGCGCATGCTGCGGCGCCAAACGCAAGGCATGGCCATAGGCGGCAATCGCCGCCTCGCGCTGCCCCTGTTGTTGCAGGGTGAGCGCCAGGTTCACCCACAGCGTGGCGTCCTCCGGCGCCAGCTCCACGGCGCGCCGATAACAGACCAGCGCCTCGTCCGCCATGCCGGCCTCCTCGCAGGACTGACCAAGATTGTTGTGATAATCCGCCTCGTCCGGCTGCAGGGCCACCGCCTGACGATGGGCCGCCAGCGCCCCGGCAAGGTCGCCGGCATCACGCAGGATATTGCCCAGATTGAAGTGAAATACCGCCGAGCGCGGCTGCGCCGCCACCGCCTGGCGCACCAGCTCTGCCGCCGCGGGTGCCTCGCCACGGGCATACAGCACCAACCCCAGGAGGTGCAGGGCATCGGCCTGGCCAGGATCCTGCGCCAGGATCTGACGATAGATGCGCTCCGCATCCTCCAGCTCCCCGGCTTGATGATGTTGAACGGCCTGTTGCAGCAACGGATCCATGGCGTGTGCGAGTCCGGCGGGTCGTGGGATCAGGAGCGGCGGCGCCGCTCGAACAGCCCCGGGTTGGCTTGGATGAAGGCGTGAATCCAGCGCTCCAGGAACGATTTATTACCGGCGGTTTTGAGATAGCCGTAACCAAGCACTGCGATCACCAGCGCCCCCAGCGCATTCACGATCATGTCCCACATGGTATCGGTCAAACCGGACGGGTCGCCCAGCATGGGTTTCTGCATGTTCATGCCAAACAGGCTGTCCATGGCGAACTCGAATATCTCCCACAGGGCGCCCACGCTGACGGCAAACGTAAAGGCGAAAAAGGCCACGAATCCCGGCGTCATGTGCAGATTGATGTCCTCGGTTTCATTCAGCACATGCACCAGCAGGAAGCCAAGTATTCCCATGAGGAGTCCGGAGCTGGTGTGCAGGACCAGATCCCACCACCAGAACCGTGTGTAGTAGCCATGCACCTCGCCAAGGAACAGCGAGGCGAAAACGAAGACAATGGCCAGCACCTCGAACTCCGGCGGGATAAAGACACGAAAGCGCCGCGCCATCAACAGGGGAATGAAGGTGATGGCCAGTATGCCGGCGACGATACCGACGGTGAGCCAATGCTGCTGCCATGCCGCTATCGTCGCCTCAACCAATAGAATCAGTTTGAGCAGGATACCGAAGCGGCGATGAAACCCACGCGTATTCATGGGACGGCAACCTATCCAGCCTGCACTGGCAATGCGGTATCCAGCGTGACGGCCTGCGCTGTCACCCGGGCGCGGTAGGCCACTGCCTCCACCCCGGCGGCCAGCGCCGCACGCAGGGTACGGCCATAGAGCGGATCGATCTCATCGGCCGGGCGTAGCGCCTGCGCGTCGCCACGCTGCACGCAGAAGAAGAGTACGCCACGCCCGCCCGCCGCCACCACCTGCATCAATTCACGCAAATGCTTGCTGCCACGTGCACTGACCGCATCGGGAAAAAAGGCCGTACCGGAGGCATCCAGCGCCGTGACATTCTTGATCTCCACATAACAGTCCGGGCGGCCGTTCGCCGCCAGCAACAGATCGATGCGGCTGCCTTCCTGACCGTAGCGCACTTCCTGCCGCAGCGAGGCATAACCCTGCAATTCCGTTACCACACCGGCAGCAATGGCCTCGCTCACCAGCCGGTTCACCATCCCGGTGTTGATGCCAATCATCACACCAGCCTGGCTCTCCACCAGTTCCCAGGCATACGGATATTTTCGCTTTGGGTTGCCAACCTCGCGCAACCAGACACGGCTGCCCGGCTCGGCGCAGCCCAGCATGCTGCCGGTATTGGGGGTATGGGCGGTAATCACGCGGCCATCGGCCGTCCGCACATCGGCCAGAAAGCGCTGGTAACGCCGCAACAGAGTTCCTGTCAGGAGGGGAGTTTCGAATTTCACAATCGATTAACTGATCCGTGACTATTTGTATTTGCAAACTTGCCTCTGGCTGTCAATGTATCCGCCGCCGCGCTTCGGTCACGTTGGGTAACTGGCTGATGCGGCCCAGCACCCGTGACAGTTCATCGATATTGGCAATCTCCAGGGTGAGCTGCATGCGTACGCTGTAGTCCTGCTTGTTGGTTTGGGTATTGACCGACAACACATTGATTTTGTCGTTGGAAAGGATCGATGTGATGTCGCGCAGCAGACCCTGGCGATCAAAGGCAAGGATCTCAATATCAACCGGATAGGTCTGGCGCTGTTTGCTGCTCCAGTCCACCTCGATGAGGCGCACGCGTTTGTCCGGTGCCATATTCAGGATGTTGCGGCAATCGCGCCGATGAATGGTGACGCCACGCCCCTGAGTGATGTAGCCCACCACGGCGTCGCCCGGCGCCGGCTTGCAGCAGCGCGCCATGCTGGTGAGCAGGTTGCCGACACCGTGAATGTGGATGCCGCCCTCGCCGCCCTTGCCCGGCGTGGGCACGCTGATGTGCAGCGACTCATCCTCGACCGGCGGCGGCACCACCTGTTTTTGCAGGGCGCGGACGATTTGGCTGGTGTTGATATCACCACGACCGATGGCGAGCAGAAAGGGATCGAGCTGTTCGAAACCGAATTGCGCCGCCAGCTGTTCCAGCGGCAAGTCGGAGACGCTGAAGCGACGCAATTCCTTTTCCAGCACCGCACGGCCTTCCGCCAGATTGCGCTCCAGCGCCTGCTGGGTGAACCAGTGGCGTACCTTGGCGCGGGCACGCGAGGTCTTGAGGTAGCCGAGATGGGGATTGAGCCAATCGCGGCTCGGTTCGCCATGCCGCGTGGTGAGAATTTCCACCTGCTCGCCGCTCTTCAGTTCGTAAGTAATGGGCACCATGCGGCCGTCGACGCGGGCGCCGCGGGCGCGGTTACCCACCTCGGTGTGAATGTAATAGGCAAAGTCCAGCGGCGTGGCGCCCTGGGGCATGTCCACCACCTCACCCTGTGGGGTCAGCACGTAGACTCGATCCTGGAATACCTCCGACTTGAAGCGATCGATGAAATCGCCGGCGCTGCTCTCTTCGTCCTTCCACTCGAGCAGTTGGCGCAACCAGGCCACCTTTTGCTCGAAATCGCGATTGCTCTTGCCGCCCTCCTTGTAGCGCCAGTGTGCGGCGACGCCCAGCTCCGACTCCTTGTCCATCTCAAAAGTTCGGATCTGCACCTCGACAGTCTTGCCGTCGGGGCCGACCACGGCGGTATGGATGGAGCGGTAACGGTTCTCCTTGGGCGTGGCGATGTAATCGTCGAACTCCTTGGGAATATGCGGCCACAGCATGTGCACCACTCCCAGGGCGTGGTAGCAGTCGGGGATCGTATCCACCAGAATGCGCACGGCGCGCACATCGTACAGTTCGTGGAAACTCAGCCCCTTGCGCTGCATCTTCTTCCAGATTGAGTAGATATGCTTGGGCCGACCCTTGACATCGGCCTTGATGCCGGCTCGCTCCAGCTCTTCCCGTAAGGTAGCCAGCACCTTGTCGATGTAGCGCTGGCGATCGACGCGGCGCTCGTCGAGGGACTTGGCGATCTCCTTGTAGGCCTGCGGCTCCAGATAGCGGAATGCCAGGTCCTCCAGCTCCCATTTCACATGCCAGATACCCAGCCGGTTGGCCAGTGGCGCGTAGATATCCAGCGTTTCGTGGGCGATGCGCTGCTGCTTGTAGGCCGGCAGGTGTTGTAAGGTGCGCATGTTGTGCAGGCGGTCGGCCAGCTTGATCAACACCACGCGCACATCCTCGGCCATGGCCAGCAACAGCTTGCGCAGGCTCTCAGCCTTGATCTGTTCCTTTTTGTTGCCCTGCTCCGCCGCCTGATACTCGCCGATCACCTTCATCTTGGTGAGGCCGTCAACCAGATGGGCCACCGCCGGACTGCAGGCCTGCGCGATGTCATCCAGAGTGATGGAGGTATCTTCCACCACATCATGCAGAATGGCGGCGGCGAGGGTTTCGTGGTCCATGCGCAGGCCGACGAGGATATCGGCCACGGCGATGGCATGGGCGAGGTAAGGTTCACCGGAGGCGCGGAGCTGTTCGCGATGGGCGCGCTCGGCCAGCTCGACCGCGCGGCGGATAAGCGCCACCTCATCGGCCGTACGGCCCTCCGCCAGGCTGTCCAGCCAGGCGTTACGGCCCGCGGCTTCCTTTAATGCGGCGTCACGAACAGTGGATTCGACGTAAACCATGCAACTCTCTTCGCCTGCAAACCATGCACAAAGTTTAGCGCGGCTTTAGCGGCGGCGCCGCGATTTGGCCGGCGGCGCGCTGCCCTGCCGCGCCGGCGTCGGCTTGCCCTTATGCGCCGTCAGCAGCCGCCCGGTACCTTCCGGCTGCCAGGCCGGCACCAGGTGGCGCTTGCCGTTGCCGATGAGATCGCTGCGTCCCATGCGTTTCAAGGTCTCGCGCAGCAGGGGCCAGTTTTCCGGGTCGTGATAGCGCAGAAATGCCTTGTGCAGGCGGCGCTGGCGCAGACCGCTGGGTACCTCGATGCCCTGGCTGTCGCGCCGCACCCGCTTCAGCGGATTGTGGCCGGTGTGGTACATGGCGGTGGCCATGGCCAACGGCGTGGGCAGGAAGGTCTGCACTTGATCGAGGCGGAAACCGTTGCGCTTCAGCCACAGGGCCAGCTCCAGCATGTCGGTATCCGAGGTGCCGGGATGGGCAGCGATGAAATACGGGATCAGATACTGCTCCTTACCCGCCTCCTTTGAAGCCTGCTCGAACATCGTCTTGAATTTGTCGTAGGTGCCGATACCCGGCTTCATCATTAAATTAAGCGGCCCGGCCTCGGTATGCTCAGGGGCAATCTTGAGATAGCCGCCCACATGATGGGTCACCAGTTCCTTGACATACTCGGGTGAACGCACGGCAAGGTCGTAACGCAGGCCGGAGGCGATGAACACGCGCTTGATGCCGGGCAATTGGCGCACGCGGCGGTAGAGATGGATCAGCGGTGCGTGATCGGTCTTGAGGTTGCCGCACACGTCGGGAAACACACAGGACAGGCGCCGGCAGGCGGCCTCGATCTGCTCTTCCTTGCAGTGCATGCGGTACATATTGGCGGTGGGGCCGCCGAGGTCGGAGATGACGCCGGTAAAGCCGGCGACCTGATCGCGGATGGCCTCCACCTCGCGCACGATGGAGTCCTCGGAACGGTTCTGGATGATGCGCCCTTCGTGTTCGGTGATGGAGCAGAAGGTGCAGCCGCCGAAACAACCGCGCATGATGTTGACGGAAAAACGGATCATCTCCCAGGCCGGCAGGCGGGCATTGCCGTAGGACGGATGCGGCGCCCGCGCATAGGGCAGATCGAAGATCGCATCCATCTCCTTGGTGGTCAGCGGGATCGGCGGCGGGTTAAGCCATACCTCGCGCTCGCCGTGGCGCTGCACCAAGGCACGGGCATTGCCCGGATTGGTCTCCAGGTGGAACACGCGCGAGGCATGGGCATAGAACACCGCATCGTCGCGCACCTGCTCATAGGACGGCAGGCGCACCACGCTACGCTCACGCTCAGGACGCGGCTTCTTTTGCAGGCGCACCACCTGCCCCGCCCCAGCCGTGCAGGCCGTGGTCTCGGCATAGGGGTTGACATGCACCGGCGGCGCCCCCGGCGTGTCGATTTCACCAGCATCCACCTCATACCAGTCGTCCGGCACTGCCTTGCGCAGGAACCCAGTGCCGCGTACATCGGTAATCTCGTGTATGGGCGTGCCCTTGGCCAGACGGTGGGCCACCTCCACCAGGGCGCGCTCGGCATTGCCGTACAACAACAGGTCCGCCTTGGCATCCAGCACCACAGAGCGGCGCACCTTTTCCGACCAGTAGTCATAATGGGCGATGCGGCGCAGGCTGGCCTCGATACCGCCGATGATCAGCGGCACGTCACTGTAGGCCTCGCGGCAGCGCTGGCTATAGACAATGACCGAACGGTCCGGCCGCTTGCCACCCTCGCCGCCCGGCGTATAGGCGTCATCGCTACGGATGCGCCGGTCGGCGGTGTAGCGGTTCACCATGGAGTCCATGTTGCCGGCGGTGACGCCAAAGAACAGGTTGGGCCGGCCCAGACGGCGAAAATCCTCCGCCGAGGTCCAGTCCGGCTGGGCGATGATGCCGACACGAAAGCCCTGTGCCTCCAGCAGGCGCCCGACCATCGCCATACCGAAACTGGGGTGATCCACGTAGGCATCGCCCGTGACCAGGATCACATCGCAGGAATCCCAGCCCAGCTGCTCCATCTCCTCCCGCGACATGGGCAGAAAGGGCGCGGTGCCGAAGCGCTGCGCCCAGAATTTGCGGTAGGAAAATAGTTCACGGACTGACATGGCGAATGGGTTTTACTCGTGTGGAGCCAGTGCAGTATATTGGGTTGCACTAGACTCAGGACAACAACGACGATCAAGGAGCCGAATCATGCGTCCCAGCCCTATCCGCCTCATCGCCATCCTGCTGGCTGCCGGCAGCACTGTCGCCCATGGCGATGTGGTACAGGTGCCGCCCGCCGCACCGGGTACGGAAGCCGCACAGATCCAAATGGATCTGCCCGTCCGTGGCATGAACAAGCAGCAGGTGGAGGCCCGTTTTGGCGCACCGCTGGAGAAGATTCCTGCCGTAGGCGAACCGCCCATCAGCCGCTGGGTGTACGCGGATTATACCGTCTATTTCGAGCATCAGTATGTAATCCACACGGTACTCAAGCGTAAATAACGTCGTTCTCCTCAACTCACTGCGGCTGCCTGCGCGCAGCCGCAGTTATGGCCAGGGTCCCCATGCAAATACTGCCCGCCGAATGGTCGCCGCAAAGCGCGGTGATGCTCACCTGGCCCCACATCCACGGGCCGCTCGGCCGTATCCTGGCCCAGGTGGAGGCCGTTTTCGTCAATATCGCCCGTGCCGTTACCGCCCATGAGCCGCTGCTCGTTTCCTGCCTGCATACGGCACATCGCGACCATGTCGCCGCACAACTCACGGCGGCGGGCGTGGACTTGAAGCGGGTACGCCTTGCCGTCGCCCCGTCCAACGATGTCTGGGCCCGCGATCACGGCCCCATCACCGTGCTGCGTGACGGCAAACCGCTGCTGCTCGATTTCGCCTTCAATGGCTGGGGATGCAAATACCCCTATGACCTGGACAATGCCCTGACCCGTACCCTGCATGAGCAGGGCGTATTCGGTACCACGCCACTGGAAAGCGTCGCGTTGATCCTGGAAGGCGGCAGCATCGAAAGCGATGGTGCAGGTACCCTGCTCACCACTCGCCACTGCCTGCTCAACCCGCAACGCAACCCGGAATACGACTGCGTCGGCCTGGAAGGCATCTTCGCCCAGGTATTCGGCAGCACGCGCGTGCTGTGGCTGGACCACGGCGAATTGGAAGGCGACGACACCGACGGCCACATCGACACCCTGGCGCGCTTTTGCGACGCCCACACCATCGCCTACGTCCGCTGCGACGACCCGCGGGACAGCCATTACTCGCCCCTACGGGAAATGGAACGCGAACTGATGGCATTCCGTACCGCCGACGGTCAACCCTACCGACTGGTACCGTTGCCGCTGCCCGCCCCCAAACGGGACGAGCACGGCAAGCGCCTGCCCGCCACCTACGCCAACTTCCTCATCATCAACGGTGCCGTGCTGGTTCCCGTTTATGGCGATGCCCTGGACGAGGTGGCGCTGGAGCGGCTGGCCCCCTGCTTCCCCGGGCGTGAAATCATCGCCATCAACTGCCTGCCGCTGATCCACCAGTACGGCAGCCTGCACTGTGTGACCATGCAACTGCCGGCGGGCATCATATGAAAAATCGAGCCCGCAAATAGACGCGATTACACGCCAATGAAAACTACTCTCTCCCGACAAAGTTGTATTCGCGTTGATTCGCGTTCATTTGCTGACTCACCCGTGTGGAGGATGTGATGAAATCACGTACCCTGCGTGTCGGTCTGGTGCAGCAACCTTGCAGCGAAGACCGCGAGACCAATCTCTACTACAGCTCGCTGGAGATCCGCGCCGCCGCGGCCGATGGCGCCGAACTGGTGTTGTTGCAGGAATTGCACAGCGGCGTGTACTTCTGCCAGACGGAAGACTCGGCACGCTTCGATCAGGCCGAAGCCATCCCTGGCCCGACCACCCATGCCCTGGCCGAGCTGGCCAGGGAACTGGGCATCGTCATCGTCGGCTCGATCTTCGAGCGGCGCGCCGCGGGCCTGTACCACAATACTGCCGTGGTGCTGGAGAAGGACGGCAGCATCGCCGGCCTCTACCGCAAGATGCACATCCCCGACGACCCCGCCTATTACGAAAAATATTACTTCACCCCAGGCGATCTCGGCTTCACCCCCATCGATACCTCGGTAGGGCGGCTCGGCGTGCTGGTATGCTGGGACCAATGGTATCCCGAAGCGGCGCGATTGATGGCCCTGGCCGGTGCCGAGATTCTGCTCTATCCCACCGCCATCGGCTGGGACGAACGGGTAGAGCTGGACGAGCAACTGCGTCAGCGCGACGCCTGGGTGACGATCCAGCGCAGCCATGCCATTGCCAACGGCATTCCGGTAGTGGCGTGCAACCGCGTCGGCTTCGAACCGGATCCGTCGGGCCAGACCCCGGGCATCAACTTCTGGGGCTACAGCTTCATCTGCGGCCAGCAGGGCGAGATCCTCGCCCAGGCGCCGGAGGACGATCCTACTTTCCTGGTGGCCGAGGTTGAACTGGGCCGCACGGAACAGGTGCGCCGTGCCTGGCCCTACCTGCGCGACCGCCGCATCGACGCCTACGGCGACCTGCTGCGCCGCTACCGTGACTGATCAGTCCGCGAATGAACGCAAATACACGCGAATATTTCTTTGGGCGGAATACAGTGATGATGCCCACCACGCCACGGATGCACCTCATCCAGGCGCTGTATCTTAAGCTTGGCGGGATAATCACCAATTTCTTATTCTATCGATTCGCGTCTATTCGCGTTCATTTGCGGATTCCTAGAGGTTAAGCCACCATGATCATCATCCTGCAGCCGCACGTCACCACGCAGAGCCCGGAGTTTGATGCCCTGCGCAATCACATCGCCAACCTGCCGCGCGTACAGATGCGCGTGCACGAGGAACGTGGCGCCCAGCAGACGCTGACCGAGATCTATCTCATCGGCGATACCGCTGCGCTGGACAAGGACGACATGGCCAGCCTGCCCGGCGTGGAGCGCGTGGTGCGCGTATCACGCGAGTACCGTGTACTCGGCCGCCACCACGACGACCAGCGCCCCAGCTATTTCGAATACAACGGCGTACGCTTCGGCCAGGACAATTTCAATGTGTTTGCCGGCCTGTGCGCCGTGGACACGCCGGAGCATGTGGAGATCATGATGCGGACCCTGCGCGACCATGGCCAGGTGTGCACACGCATGGGCGCCTATAAGCCACGCACCAACCCTTATGCCTTCCAGGGTCACGGCAAGACCTGCCTGCCCTATGTGTTCGAGCTGGCCGGCAAGTACGGCATCAAGGTCATCGCCATGGAGGTGACCCACGAGAGTCATGTGAACGAAATCCGTGAGGCGCTGCACCATACCGGCAACCCCACCGGCGTGATGCTGCAGATCGGCACCCGCAACACACAGAACTTCGAACTGCTCAAGATAGTCGGTCGCCAACGTGAGTTTCCCGTACTGCTCAAGCGTGGATTCGGCATCACCCTGGAGGAGTCACTCAACGCCGCCGAATATCTCGCCTCGGAGGGCAACCGCAACGTGGTGTTCGGTCTGCGCGGCATGAAGACCAACATGGGCGACCCGCACCGCAACATGGTGGACTTCGCCCACGTGCCGGTGGTGAAGCGCCTCACACGCATGCCGGTGTGCATCGACCCGTCCCACTCGGTGGGCTCGCGTGATCGTGCCCCGGACGGCCTGCTCGATGTGTTCCACGTCACCGCCCAGGGCATCATCGCCGGCGCCAATATGGTCCTGGTGGATTTCCATCCCCAGCCCCCCAAGGCCCTGGTGGATGGCCCGCAGGCCCTGCTACTGCCCGAACTGCCGCACTTTCTGGAGGATGTGGCGATTGCCCGGGGGGCCTATGAAAAGCGCGTGGCGGCGGCGGCACGTAGGGGGGCCGGTGGCTGAGTCTGCCGGAATGGTGCGCCATCTCTGTCATTTGACAGGACGTGTCATGACATAGCAGGCGATCGCCGTTCTATAACACCATGATTCATAATAGATTTGATTGTGGCACGGATATTGCCATATATATTTTGTGGAGCAATGCCATGCGTTCTGTGGGATGCATGGTGGATTCCCCTCCTTCCACACTGTGGTGTTTTTAGCCGCTCCCGAAAGGGCGCGGCTTTTTTCGCTCCACTGGCCCCAAACCCGCGTTATCCGTTGCCCCGCATGCGCTCCACATAACGGTACAAGGTGCGCTCGCTGACACCGAGGCGCTGGGCAGCCCGGGCACGGTGGCCCTCGCAGGTTTCCAGTGCGTGCATCACCTCATCATCGGTCAGGCGGCCGTTGCGGCGTTGCAGCAATTTCCGGCTGCCCGCATGGACCACCGCATGTTCTCCGCCCGGGTGCTGAATGTCCTCACGCCGCGGCCCCTCGAATACCAGATGCTCCGGACGGATGATGTCTTCGCCGTAGGCCAGGATGGCGGCACGCTCAACGATATTGCGCAACTCACGCACGTTGCCCGGATAGTCGTAGGTCATCAGGGATTCGATCACTTCCGGCGACAGGGGAACGAAGCGGTCGCTGTCTTCGCTATTGGAGAGAAAGTACTCGGCCAGGGCGGCAATGTCGTCCGGGCGATCGCGCAGCGGTGGAATACGGACCGGGAAGGCGGACAGACGGTAATACAGATCCTGGCGGAACTCGCCCCGCTCGACCATGCGCTGCAGATCGCGGTGGGTAGCGGCGACCACACGCACATCCACGTTGATGTAGTCGGTGCCGCCAAGGCGGCGGATGGTGCCTGTTTCCAGCACACGCAGCAGCTTGGTCTGCAGGGCCAGCGGCAACTCGGCGATTTCGTCGATGAACAGAGTGCCGCCGTGGGCCACCTCGAACAGCCCCTTCTTGCGCCCGGCGGCGCCGGTGAAGGCCCCCTTTTCGTGACCGAACAGCTCGCTTTCGATGAGGTTCTCGCCCAGGGTGCCGCAATCGACGATGACGAAGGGGCCGCCGCTGCGCGGTGAATATTCATGTATATACTTGGCGACGCACTCCTTGCCGACGCCACTCTCGCCCTGCAACAACACTGTGGTGGTGGTAGGGGCCACCCGCTGCAGCAGGCTGGTCATGCGCACCATGGGGCGGGAGCGGCCAATGAGCAGGGTATCCTGGCGCTTCTGGCTGACAGGGAAGATGTATTCACCCACGTACAGCACGTTGCCGTGGTCATCGAACAAGGGGGTGGACTGGAGCTGCACGTACTCCTCGTTACCGTTCATGTCGTAGTGGACATGCATCACCTGGGTCGATTGCGCGGTGCTGAACACGATCTCCAAAGGACAATGCTCGCCGTGCTGGCTGCACGGGACATCCACCCGGTGCGATACCTCATAACAGAATCGCCCCACCACATCATCGCCGTTACCCAGGCCGTAGCGCTTACGGTACTGGGTATTGGCGGCCATGATGCGGTAATTGCGGTCGATGACCACGAAGGGATCGGGCAGGATGTTGATGATTTGTTCGCAGGACGGCTTCGCGATGCTGTTGCAGGCCATTGTTACCCCTCCAATGATAATGGTTATTGTTGTTATTTTTGGCAGTCGATGTCATGACATAGTCTGCTTGTCATGCTGTCATGTCAAGCCTGGGGGCAGATCCGGCGCTACAAAAACAAACGGCAGGGAGTGCCCCGCCGTTTGCTACGGCCCATAGCGCGGTGCTTACTTCAGACGTTCGATGCCCAGGGCCTTGAGGATGTATTTCTCGAACAGCGGCTCCGAGGAACCCTTCTTCATCTTGTTGATGAAGTATTTCTCGAAGGCCACCTTGGCCATGTGCACCCACTTGCCTTTTTTCATCCAGGACACGTTGCGCGGCGGGATCTGCGGCATGGCGACGAAGGCCACGCCGGTATCGCCCATATCGGCCAGGCAGATGGCGTTCCAGGTGCCCTTCTCGTCCGGCGCCTTGCCCTCGATGGCATTTTTCAGATTATGGGCCGCCGCCGACACCATGGACTCGATCATGTAACCGGTCTTGGGGGTGCCGGTGGGTACCGGCGTGGCCTCCACCGGCGGGATGGCGATGCACACACCCACCGAGTAGATGTTGTTCCAGGTCGGATTGCGCTGGTAGTCATCCACCTTGACGAAGCCGCGCGGATTGACCAGCTTGTCACCCACGTTAATCAGCGGGTCGATGCCCTTGAAGGCCGGCAGCATCATGGAGTACTTGAACGGCAGCTCGTGCTTTTTGATTACCTCGCCGTTGTCGTTGTGCTCATCCACGAACATCTTGCCGGCCTCCACCTTGGTCACCTTGGCATTACACACCCATTTGATGTGGTTCTGGCGCAATTCGGACTCCAGCATGCCCTTGGAATCGCCCACACCGCCGAGGCCCAGGTGGCCGATGTAGGGCTCGGAGGTGACGAAGGTCATGGGCACCTTGTCGCGGATCTTGCGCTTGCGCAGATCGGTGGCGTAGATCATCGCCGTTTCATAGGCAGGGCCGAAACAAGACGCCCCCTGTACCGCACCGACGATCAGCGGCCCCGGCTCCTTGATGAATTCCTTCCAGCCCTCGTAGGCCTTCTCGGCGTGGTCGGTGGTGCAGACGGAATGGGTATGGCCACCGTGAGGACCCAGGCCCTCCACCTCTTCAAAGGCCAGCTTGGGGCCAGTGGCAATGACCAGATAGTCGTATTTCACCACGCTGCCGTCCGCCAGCACGACGGTGTTCTCATCCGGCTTCAGCTCGATCATCGGCTTGGCAATGAGCTTGATGTTCTTCTTCGCCAGGTAGGGCTCGATCTGGAAGGTGATGTCCTTGCGGGTGCGCCAGCCTACCGCCACCCAGGGATTGGAGGGTGTGAAGCTGAAGTAGTCGGTATTGTTGATGATGGTAATGTCGTGGCTGCTGCCAAGGATGTCGCGAAAATCGTAGGCCGCGGGCAAACCACCCAGACCGGCGCCGATAATGACAATGTGTGCCATGGAAATACTCCTGCTCGTGTGCCCAACCGGCCAAAGGGGATGAGTCCCAGGACCGAAATATTATTCATGTGATCATAAGGCAATATTTATGCCATCCTGCGGCAACCCCGTAAGGGGGGTAATACCGTTTATGCCCCGCGCACGGATGCCTATACAATAGCCGCTTTTTTTCCGGCCGGATTTTCCCGATGACCGAACGCTACTGCTCGCCGCTGCACCCCGTTCCCGCCCGCCGCCCCGGCGAGCGCCTGCGCTGGGGGCGCCTGTATGGCAGCAGCTACGGCCTGGCCATCGCCAGCGCGGCGCGCGAACAGGACGGCATGGTGCTGGTGGTCACCGCCGACGCCCCTACCGCCAGCCGGCTGGAATACGAACTGCGTTTCTACCTCGGCGACGATGCCAGCCTGCCGGTGCTGCACTTCCCGGACTGGGAGACCCTGCCCTACGACGCCTTCTCGCCGCACCAGGACATCATTTCCGAACGCCTGGCCACCCTGTACCGCCTGCCGTCCCTGAAGCGCGGCGTGCTGATCACCCCCATCGCCACCCTGATGCACCGCCTGCCGCCACGCGAGTATCTGGAAGGCCACAGCCTGGTACTGGACGTAGGCCAGCGCATGGACCTGGAGCAGATGCGCCTGCGCCTCGACGCCAGCGGCTACCGCTGCGTATCGCAGGTGATGGAGCACGGCGAGTTCGCCGTGCGCGGCGCCCTGTTCGACCTGTTTCCCATGGGCAGCGACACCCCCTACCGCATCGAGTTGTTCGACGACGAGGTGGAGAGCATCCGCACCTTCGATCCGGAAAATCAGCGCTCGCTGGACAAGGTGGACTCGGTGCGCCTGCTGCCAGCGCGCGAATTTCCCCTCGGCGACGCCGCCATCAAGCAGTTCCGCTCCGCCTGGCGCCTCGCCATCGAGGGCGACCCGCAGCGCAGCCTGATCTACCGCGATGTCAGCAACGGGCTGGCCCCGCCGGGTATCGAATACTACCTGCCGCTGTTCTTCGAACGCACGGCCACCCTGTTCGACTACCTGCCGGCCCAGGCCCTGGTGCTCAGTACCGAGGGGGCCGAGGATGCCGCCGACGGCTTCTGGGGCGAGTGCAAGGAACGCCACGAGCAACTGCGCCACAACATCGAGCGGCCGCTGTTGCCGCCAGACCACATCTTCCTGCGTGGCGACGAGGTACTGGGGCTGCTAGCACAGCACCCGCGCACCCAATTGCAGCGTTTCGAACTGGAACCCAAGGCCGGCCACATCAACTTCGCCTGTGAGTCGCCGCCCAGCCTGACCCTGGACGTGCGCTCGGAGCAACCCACCGCCGCCCTGCGCCGCTTCCTCGGCCAATTTCCCGGCCGCGTGTTGTTCGCGGTGGAATCTGCCGGCCGCCGTGAGGCCCTGCTCGACCTGCTCGGCGGTGCCGACATCAAACCCAAGCCGGTAGCGTCATGGCAGCAGTTCCTCGACAACGACGTGCCGCTCGGCCTATTGGTGGCGCCGTTGGAGCAGGGCCTGCTGTTGCAGGATCCGCCGCTGGCCGTCATCGCCGAGCCGCAGCTCTATGGCGAACAGGTGATGCAACGGCGCCGCCGCAAGGTGCGCGCCACGCGCGACTCCGATGCGGTGATCCGCAACCTGGCCGAATTGCAGCCGGGCGCCCCGGTGGTACACGAGGAACACGGCGTCGGCCGTTACCTCGGCATGCAGACCCTTGATGCCGGCGGCATCACACAGGAGTTCCTCACCCTGGAATACGCCGGCGGCGACAAGCTGTACGTGCCGGTGTCCTCACTGCACCTGATCAGCCGCTACACCGGCGCCGCGCCGGAATCGGCGCCACTGCACAAGCTGGGTAGCGGCCAGTGGGAAAAAGCCAAGCGTAAGGCCAGCGAAAAAGTGCGCGACGTGGCGGCGGAATTACTCGCCATCTATGCCCAGCGCGCCGCACGCAAGGGCCACGCCTACACGATGGACTGGGCCGGCTACCAGGCCTTCGCCGCCGGCTTCCCCTTCGAGACCACACCCGATCAGCAGGCGGCCATCGATGCGGTGATCCACGACATGGAAACGCCGCAGCCCATGGATCGCCTGGTGTGCGGCGACGTCGGCTTCGGCAAGACCGAGGTGGCCATGCGCGCCGCCTTCATCGCCGTGATGGGCGGCAAACAAGTGGCCATGCTGGTGCCCACCACCTTGCTCGCCCAGCAGCACTACGAGAACTTCCGCGACCGCTTCGCCGACTGGCCGGTGCGCATCGAAAGCCTGTCGCGCTTCCGCACCAAGAAGGAACAGGATCAGGTCATCGAGGGCCTGCAACAGGGCAAGGTGGACATCATCATCGGCACCCACAAGCTATTGCAGGAGAACATCAAGCTGGAGCGTCTCGGCCTGGTCATCATCGACGAGGAACACCGCTTCGGTGTGCGGCAGAAGGATCGCTTCAAGGCGCTACGCGCCGAGGTGGACGTGCTCACCCTCACCGCCACGCCGATCCCGCGCACCCTCAACATGTCGCTGGCCCACATCCGTGACCTGTCCATCATCGCCACCGCACCGGCGCGCCGCCTTGCCGTGAAGACCTTCGTCACCGAATGGCAGCAGCCGCTGATCCACGAGGCCTGCCTGCGCGAGATCAAACGCGGCGGCCAGGTCTACTTCCTGCACAACGACGTGGACACCATCGAGAAGATGGAACAGGAACTCGCCGCCCTGATCCCTGAAGCCACCGTGCGCCACGCCCACGGCCAGATGCGCGAGCGCGAACTGGAACGGGTGATGTCCGATTTCTACCACCAGCGCTTCAACATCCTGGTGTGCACCACCATCATCGAAACCGGCATCGACATCCCCAGCGCCAACACCATCATCATCAACCGTGCCGATCGCTTCGGCCTGGCCCAGCTCTACCAGTTGCGCGGCCGCGTCGGCCGCTCGCACCACCGCGCCTACGCCTACCTCATCGTGCCGCCGCGCCGACAGATGACCGATGACGCCATCAAGCGCCTGGAGGCCATCGAGGCCATCGAGGAACTGGGCACCGGCTTCACCCTCGCCACCCACGACCTGGAGATCCGTGGCGCTGGCGAGTTGCTGGGCGAGGAACAGAGTGGCCAGATGCAGGAGATCGGCTTCAGTCTGTACAGCGAACTGCTGGAGCGCGCCGTCGCCGCGCTCAAGGCCGGCCGGGAACCGGAACTGGATCGCCCGCTCGATCACGGCACCGAGGTGGACCTGCACATCCCGGCCCTGATCCCCGACGACTACCTGCCCGACGTGCACAGCCGCCTGATCATGTACAAGCGCATCGCCAGCGCCGAGAGCCTGGAAGAATTGCGCGATCTGCAAGTGGAAATGATCGACCGCTTCGGCCTGCTGCCCGAACCGGCCAAGAACCTGATCCGCGTCACCGAACTGAAACTGCAGGCCACCCCGCTCGGCATCCGCAAGATCGAACTCGGTCCCGCTGGCGGCCGCATAACCTTCATCCCGCAACCCAACGTCGACGGGCTCAAGATCATCCAGCTCATCCAGACCCAGGCCAAGGTCTACAAGCTGGACGGTCAGGAGCGCCTGCGCATCGTCAAGGCGATGCCGGACGCGGAGAGCCGGTTTGCCCTGCTGGAGGATTTGCTCAAGCGTTTGCGCAGCTGAATCTATGCGGGCCGCCTAGCGCCGCTCCGCCCGCTTCCCGAACGGGATACTCACCTCCGCCACCAGGCCTCCGCCTGCCCGCGGCAACAGCGCGATGGTCCATTGATTGGCCTCGGCCAGCTGCCGCGCAATGGCCAGTCCCAGGCCGCTGCCGCCGGTTTGCGCGCTGCGCGACTGCTCCAGGCGATGGAAGGGACGGAATACCGCCTCCCGCTCCGTCTCGGGGATACCCGGCCCGCGGTCCAGTATCCGCAGTATCACGCCAGCGCCGGTGCAGGAATATTCCATATCCACCGGCAATCCCGCCCCATAGCGCACGGCGTTATCCAGCAGATTGGCGATGATGCGGCACAGTGCCATTTTGTGCAGTTGCAGACGACATGGGCCGGCGTCGTGCCAGTGGACCTCGGCGCCACCACGGCGCGCGTCATCGCTCAGCTCGCGCAGGGCCTCGCGCACATCCACCCATTCCAGCTTCGCCTCGCCCAGACCGCGGCTGATCTCCAGGAACTGGCCGATCAGGCGGTTCATCTCGTCCACATCGCGCTGCATGCCCTGCACCAGTTCGGCCTCCCCCTGCGGCGGCAACATCGCCAGCGCCAGTTGCAGGCGGGCCAGCGGCGTGCGCAGATCGTGGGAGATACCGGCCAGCAGCGTAGTGCGATTGGCCAGCAGTTCACGCACCTGCAAACTCATTTGATTGAAGCTGCGCGCCAGCGCGGCCAGTTCCTGCGGTCCTTGTTCGGGCAGCGGCTCCGGCCAGTGACCAGCGCCCAGATGCTGCGCGGCGCCGGCGAGCCGCTCCAGCGGCCGACTGAGTCGTCGTGCCAGCAAAACCGCAGTCCCGAGGATCACCACGCCGCCGACGCTCAACATCAGGAACAAAGCGAAGGGAGGATGCACGCCAACGCGGCTCCAGCTGAATCCCGCGCGCACCACCTCCCCGCGCAGCGGAAGATCAGCCCAGTACCAGAGCTCCTCCCCCTCCCGACTCATGCGCACCATCACCGCCTCGCCGGTGAGGGTTTGCAGTTCCCGTTCGAGAAAATATAGATACGGCCACAGGCTGGTGGAATAGGGTAATGCCTGCTCCACGGACCCGATGTGCAGCTGATGGAGTTGCCAAACCTCACCGGCATAGCGGGTACGCTCCGTTGCCGGACGCTGCTGCCAATTGGCGGCGGACTGCACCATCAGGGCGGCCAGATCCTGCGCCGCGCGTTTTCCTACCGGCAGCAACATCAACTGGCCGATGACCCATCCGGTAAACAGCTGAAACACCACCGATACCACGGCGATGGTGAACAGGATGCGACCAAACAGTGTGCGCAGCGAGGGAATGGACATATCGCCTACTCCGCCGGACAAAACATATAGCCCTCGCCCCACACCGTGCGTATGTAGTGCGGATTGGCGGGATCGACCTCTATCTTGCGGCGCAGACGATTGACGCGCACATCGATGCTGCGATCGAACGGATTGCGCTCATATCCCTTGAGACGCTCCAGCAGCGTGTCGCGTTCCAGTACCCGGTTGGGATGCTCCACAAACACGCGCAACAGGGCGAACTCGCCGGTCGTCAGCGGCACCTCGACACCATCGCGCAGCAGGCGGTGACGCTCCAACTCCAGGCGATACGGCCCGAAGCAGATGGCATCGGTGTTCGGCGACGCGGAAACCGGGCGCTGACGCCGCAGCACCGCACGGATCCGCGCCAGCAGTTCGCGTGGATTGAAGGGCTTGGGCAGGTAATCATCAGCACCAATCTCCAGGCCCACGATGCGATCCACGTCCTCGCCGCGGGCGGACAGCATGACGATGGGGATATCGCCCTCGCTGCGCAAACGCCGCGCCAGAGTGAAGCCATCCTCCCCGGGCAACATCAAATCCAGTATCACCAAATCAGGTCGCTGCGCCGCCAGCGCGCCGATCATCGCCTTGCCGTCCGCGACGGCATCAACCGCATAGCCGTTTTCCGTCAGGTAGCGGGTCAGCAGGCTGCGCAGCGCCGCATCATCGTCCACTACCAGAATGTGTTCTTTGCCATTACGCATATTTCAGCCACCTGTCGGTACTCCCAGAAACATCCTGTTACAACTTGTTACAAATGAGCAATTTCACAGCAACACCGGCAGGTCAGTCTGGCTTCCGACCAACAAAACATAACGAGGGGAATTATATGCTCCACTTTGCAACGCACCGCAAACTTCGCACCGTAGTCCTGTGCCTTGCGCTGGCCTCTGCTCCTGCCGTGTTCGCCGCCGATCCGCAGGCCGCCCAGCCCAATCCTGCCGATGCACAGAAGATGATGCAACAGATGATGTCAATCATGACGCCGGAGCTGCAGAAGAAGGTGCAGGCCCTGTCGCCACAGAGCAAGCAGACACTGAGCCGCCTGCAGATGCTGCACGACCGCCGCAGCGACACTCTGACCATGGTCCAGGTGATGCAGGAGATCCTGGCCGACTATCAGCGCATGGCCGCCGCCATCGCCACTGACAACGCCGACATGGCAATCGACGCTGCCCACAACCTGGCGCACCATCGCCTGCCGCGTGGCGGCCTGCTGCCTTACATGCCGTTGGATAAGGTCAAAGACGAAACCGTCGATGCCCTGCTGGTATTCCAGGACATGGTGGAAGGTAACACCCTGCGCCTGGCGGATGCCGCCAAGGAAGGGGACATGGCCAAGGCCGCCGGTTATCTCGGCCAGATCGCCCAGGGCTGTGTCGCCTGCCACAACTATTTCCGCGGCCAACCCGGTATTTCGCCGCGCGTACTACCCAAAAAATAAAACCACATACTCATTCCGGAGGGGGAATCCATGAACAGCAATAATCTCACGAGGACAGCGCTGCTTGCCGCCATCTGCAGCAGCAGCGGCCTGGCCCACGCCACCAATGGCGATCAGATGCTCGGCGTCACCGCCACCCAATGGGGCATGGCCGGCGCCGTTGTCGCTGCGCCGCAGGATGCCGGTACCATCCTGACCAACCCGGCGGGACTCGCCACGCTGGAGATGAACGAGTTTCGCGCCGACATGGGCTTCGGCTTTCTCAATCCGCCGCGCAAGGCCAACGGCTACAGCTCTGATTCCGACCTGTACATGATGCCGTCCGGCGCCCTCGCCTTTCGCATCGATGATCAACTGACCTTGGGCATGGGTATGGCCGGTCTCTCGGGTATGGGTGTCGATTTCGCCGATATCGCTCCCGCCGCGGGCAATCAGGCGGTCGTCACCACCAAACAGTTCTACAAAATCGCACCGGGCTTCGCCTACAAGGTCAGTGACAAGCTCAATGTCGGTGCCGCCCTGAACATCGACTACCAGAGCCTGGCCATGTACAACAGCAACTTCCAACTGCCGCAGAACCAGGTATTCGGTTTCGGCGCGACCCTGGGCATCACATACCAGATCAGCGACACCGTGCGCCTCGGCGCCGCCTACATCAGTCAGCAGAACATGGACGCCTTCAGATGGAACACCACCGGCGGGCGGTATGAGATGACCATGGATGCCCCACAGAGCCTGCAGCTGGGGCTGGCCTATATGCCGAATCCTGGCCTGCTCATCGCGACCGACATCAAGCAGATCCAGTTCAGTGATGTACTGGACAAGGTGACACTGAAAACGCCGGGCGGCAACCAGGTGATGAACTTCGGCTGGAGCGATCAGACGGTGTATGCCATTGCCATGCAGAAAAAGGTCAGCGACAAGACCATGGTACGCGTTGGCTACAACTACGGCGCATCCCCCATCGGCCCGGAAGATGTCACCAATAATTACGGCTCTCTCGCCGTCACCGAACACCACCTGTCGCTGGGCATGACGCGCCAGATGAACGACAAGGCCGCTGTCAGCCTGTCCTATGTGCGCGCCTTCCACAATGAGGTCAAGAACAGCAGCGGCAACAAGCTGGAGTTGGAGCAGAACGTGCTCAACCTGCAGATCAGCTACCGCAACTGAGTGAGGACCGGACCATGAATGTTGATCGCATCGTACATCTGGTGGCGGGAATGATGGTGTTGCTCAGCCTGCTGTTGGCCAATCTGCACCACCCGGACTGGGTCTGGTTGACCGCCTTCGTCGGCCTCAATCTGGCCCAGAGCGGTATCACCAGCTTCTGTCCCCTGGCCTTCATGCTGAAGAAAGCCGGCGTACCGGAGGGCAATACCTGTTCCTGATTCCACCAGCAGCACCCCTGCAGCTGTGGACTTTATAGCGGCCTTCGGGCCGCTTTTTTTCTTGGCGCAGGCGGCCAAAGCCCCTACAATGACCGACATCTCCCGCAACCCAGGACCGCACCATGCAGATTTCCGTTCACAAGGTCGTCACCATCGACTACACCCTCACCGACGATCAGGGCAATGTCATCGACAGCTCCAAGGGCGGTGATCCGCTGGCCTACATCCACGGCATCGGCAACATCATCCCCGGCCTGGAAGCGGCGCTGGCAGGCAAGAAGGCCGGTGATGCACTGAAGGTTGCCGTACCGCCGCAGGAAGGTTATGGCGAGCGCGACGACAACATGATGCAGGCCGTGCCGCGTCAGATGTTCGAAACCCCGGAAGAGATCCAGGTGGGCATGCAGTTCCACACCATGACCGAGAGTGGCCAGCCGATGGTCGTCACCGTAGTGGAGACCTCGCCGGAAACCATCACCGTCGATGCCAACCACCCGCTGGCCGGCCAGACCCTGAACTTCGACGTCACCATCGTCGGGGTGCGTGACGCCACCGAGGAAGAGCTGGAGCACGGCCACGTACACGGCGCCGGCGGTCATCACCACTAACCGCTGTTTCGAGTTCCGGGTTTCGGGTTTCGAACAAGCGCTGTCCTCGAAACTCGAAACTCGAAACTCGAAGCCGATCAAACGTAGTGCTTGATGTTCTTGCGGCCCCCGCCCTTGCCCTTCTTCTGCACAATCACCCCCTTCACCACCTCGACACCCGGCACCTCTTCCATGGGATAGGCGGGGTTCAGCGCCTTGAGATAGCTACGACCTTCCACCATCACATACTGGCGGAAGATGTATTCGTCCTTGTGATGGGCGACCACATAGGAGCCGTCCTTCACCACATTCTTAGGGTAGATGACGATAACGTCGCCCTCGGTGAATTCCGGCAGCATGCTGTCGCCCAGCACCATCAGGGCATAGGGCTCATTGCCCTCACAGGGGCTGGAAAACGCCGCCAGGCGCTCGTCTTCGGGCTCCGGCTGCTGTTCGTTCTTGATCGGGATGAATTTTTCCACGGCCATGATTCTGCCTCTCTACATCAATGCGACGCTTTGAGTCCGCTGCCCAAAGCAAGTAATATTGCTGCCTTCTGCCTCACCCGTGTTACCCGCTGAACCTGCAAGGTAGTCGCCATGAAGCATTACACCGATCTGGTCGCCGAATGCCTATCCGACGTGGACGAGCTATTCCCCTGGGATCTGGAGGAAAAGCTCAACAGCACGCCCGATCTGCTGCTCGTCGACGTGCGCGAACCCTATGAATTCGCCGCCATGCATATCGAGGGAGCCATCAACGTACCGCGCGGTGTGCTGGAATCCGCCTGCGAGTGGGACTACGAAGAAACCGTACCGGAACTCGCCGCCGGCCGCGAACGCGAAATCGTCGTCATCTGTCGTTCCGGCTATCGCAGCGTGCTCGCCGCCCACACCATGCAGCGCATGGGCTTCAAGCACGTCTACTCCCTCAAGACCGGCATGCGCGGCTGGTTCGAGTTCGAACAGCCCATGCTCGACGGCAACGGCAACCCGGTCGACGAAGACAGCGGCGAAGACTATTTCACCACCAAGCTGCGCCCGGAACAGCGCAAGCCGGCCTGAAAAACAGTTTCGAGTTGCGGGTTCCGAAACGGGGGCACCAGCCCGCCGTTCGACACTCGCAACTACAAACTCGAAACTCTCATTTATCCCCGTAATACGCCTGCGGTTCAAACCAGCTGAACTGTTTGTGCAGCTGCACCACTTCACCAACGACGATCAGAGTCGGCGGCTTGACCTCTTCCTTGGCGATCACCTTGGTCATGGTTCCCAAAGTACCGATGAATTCCTTCTGCCGCGGCGTGGTCGCCTGCTGTACCAGGGCCATCGGCGTATCGGGCGAGCGACCATGCTTGATCAGGTTGTCGCAGATCACCGACAGCCCCTTCAGCCCCATGTAAAACACCACGGTCTGGTTGGGTTGGGCCAGCGCCGACCAATTGAGGTTCATGCTGCCGTCCTTGAGGTGACCGGTCACGAAGGTGACTGACTGCGAGTAGTCGCGGTGGGTCAACGGGATACCGGCGTAGGACGACATGCCGATGGCGGCGGTGATGCCCGGCACCACCTGGAAGTTGACACCCTCGGCGGCCAGGGTTTCGATCTCCTCGCCGCCACGGCCGAAGACGAACGGGTCGCCGCCCTTCAGGCGGCAGACGCGCTTGCCTTCCTTGGCCAGCTTCACCAGCAACATGTTGATCTCATCCTGCGGCAAGGCATGGTTGTCACGTTCCTTGCCGACGTAAATGCGCTCCGCATCGCGCCGACACAGGTCCAGCACCTGCTTGGAGATCAGGCGGTCATGGACCACCACATCGGCCTGCTGCATCAGACGCAGGGCGCGGAAGGTCAGCAGGTCCGGGTCACCGGGGCCGCCGCCGACCAGGTACACCTCACCGACCGGCTCGTCCTTGCCCGCCGCCACCGCGGCCTCGAGGGCGGCCTGAGCCTGTTCGTCCTTGCCGGCGAACACCATCTCGGCGATCTCGCCCTGCAGAACCTTTTCCCAGAAATTACGCCGGGCATTGACGTCCTTGAAGCGCGCCTTCACCTTGTCGCGGAAACCTTCCACCAGCTGCGCCAGGCGGCCATAGGCGGCCGGAATGGCCGACTCCAGGCGCGCGCGCAACAGCCGCGCCAACACCGGCGACGCGCCGCCGGTGGATACGGCGATCTGCACCGGCGAGCGGTCGATAATGGAAGGCATCACGAAGCTACACAGGGAGGGATTGTCCACCACGTTGACCGGAATGCCGCGCGCCTGCGCCAGCTCGGATACCTGCCGATTGACCGCCTCAGCGTCGGTGGCAGCCACTGCCAGCGCAACGCCGTCCAGGTCCGCCGGCGCAAACCCAGCGCCGCGATGGCTGATGGCGCCGCTTTTCGCCTGCGCCTGCAGGGTGTCATTGAGTGCGGGGCTGACCACGTGGACCGCGGCACCAGCCTCCAGCAGCAGGCCGACCTTGCGTGCCGCCACGTCGCCGCCACCGACCACCAGGGTGCGGCGACCACGCACATTCATGAAAATTGGCAATAAATCCATCGATTTAGCAGCTCGTAGTGGACTAAAGGGGCGATTAGTTTACCCGGAAGCCGGGGCATAACCTAGCCCGATATGGGGACTCAAACAGGGAAGACAACGCCGCGTCGAGGAACCAGCGTCAGCCATTGGGGGCTTGCGGGAGGGAAACCTCAGTCCTGCAAATCCTTTTTTACCTTATCGACGCTCTCCTTGGCGTCTTCCTTGATGGCCTTGCCGCCCTGCTTGAGGGAACGGCCGGCATCCTTCACGCCTTCCTTGAAACCCTGCCATGTTTCCTTGGCCCCTTCCTTCACTTCGTTCTTGAATCCCTTGTCCTTATCCGCGCTGGCCAGGGCAAGACCACTCACCAGCAGCAATAACAGCAAGCCTATCCGCGCCATCGCATACCTCCTGGGTCAATTCCAGAAATCGTGCCAGCCTTTTTTGAAACGGGTCCAACCATCCTTCACACCGCCCTTGAAGCTCTGCCAGGTGCTTTTGGACTCGTTTTTGACATCCTTCTTCAGTTCCTTGGCCCCTTCTTTCACATCTTTCTTCAAGTCCTTGGCGCCCTCCTTGATGTCCTGCTTCAGTTCCTTCGCCCCGTCCTTTACGTCTTTTTTCAGCTCGCGGGCATCGGACTTGATGTCATCCCACACCCCGGCATGCAAGGGCGCCGCCAACGCCAGCATCAACACGACAGCAAACAAATGAAGCTTCATCGCTGCACCTCAACGCGCTGTGATGACCGTCAGGCCGCCCATATACGGCTGCAACGCGGCCGGTACGGCCACCGCACCGTCTTCCTGCTGATAGTTCTCCAGAATCGCCACCAGGGTACGGCCAACGGCCAGACCGGAGCCGTTCAGGGTATGCACCAGTTCGGGCTTCTTCGTCTCCGGGTTGCGCCAGCGCGCCTGCATGCGCCGCGCCTGGAAATCCTGGAAATTGGAACAGGAGGAAATCTCGCGGTATTTGTCCTGTCCCGGCAGCCACACCTCCAGATCGTAGGTCTTGGCTGCGGAAAAACCCATGTCGCCGGCACACAGGGCCATGGTGCGATACGGCAGTTCCAGGCGCTTGAGCACCGTTTCCGCGTGGCCAGTCAACTCCTCCAGCGCCTGCCAGGAGTCCTCCGGGCGCACGATCTGCACCAGCTCCACCTTCTCGAACTGGTGCTGGCGGATCATGCCGCGGGTGTCCTTGCCGTAGGCTCCGGCCTCGCTGCGAAAACAGGGGGTATGGCAGACGAACTTGAGCGGCAGGCGTTCGGCCTCGACGATGGTGTCGCGCACGATGTTGGTGACCGGCACCTCGGCGGTGGGGATCAGATAGTAGTTCTGCTCACCGCGCAGGGCGAACAGGTCCTGCTCGAACTTGGGCAACTGGCCGGTACCGCGCAGGCTGTCGGCGTTGACCAGATAAGGCACATAGGTCTCGGTATAGCCGTGCTCAACCGTATGCAGGTCCAGCATGAACTGGATCAGGGCGCGGTGCATGCGCGCCAGCGCACCCTGCATGGTGGCGAAGCGCGAGCCGGTGATCTTGGCGGCGGTCTCGAAATCGAGCTGGCCCAGGCCCTCGCCCACGTCGACGTGATCCTTCGGCGTGAAGCTGAAGCTGCGCGGCGTGCCCCAGCGGCGCACCTCCACATTGTCGTTCTCGTCCCGGCCCGCCGGCACGCTCTCGTGCGGGATGTTGGGCACCCCCATCAGCAGGGCGTTCAGTTCGTCCTGGATGGCGTTGAGGCGCGCCTCGGCCTCTTTCAGCCTGTCACCGAGGTCGGCCACGGCGGCGAGCAGCGGCGCGGTGTCCTCGCCGCGCGCCTTGGCCTGACCGATGGCCTTGGAGCTGCTGTTGCGCTCGGCCTGCAGCTCCTGGGTACGCATCTGGATATCCTTGCGCTCGGCCTCCAGGCGGCCGATGGCGGCGGTGTCCAGCACGAAACCGCGGCGCGCGAGCAGTTGCGCCGTAGTTTCCAGTTCGGCCCGAAACAGGCGGGGGTCATGCATGTTCTTTATCCTTTCACGTTCGCGTGTTCAGTCGTTCACCCGGGCCGTCCAGCTCAGCATATGGCCCGGTTTGATATCGTTCTTCAGGTGTTCCAGGATCGCGGCCACCTTGTCCGGTGTGTCGAAGAACTCGACGATGATCGGCAGGTCCAGCGACAGATCCATCAACTTGGCGGTGTGCACCTTGCCCGAGACGCCGAAACCGGCGATGCCACGGTAGACGGTGACGCCGCGCACATGTTCCCAGTCATGCAGGCGCTTGAGCAGGTTGTCCGCCTGTCCCTGGCCTTCGCTGGTATAGATACGCACCACAGTGACTTCTGCGCCGCTCATAGCTGTCTCCCCCCTACCATTCCGACCCAGGCCGCGCCGATACACAGCACAACGCTGAGCAACACGTTCATCATCGCCCGCAACAACTGTCCATCCTCGATCAGATTGAGAGTTTCCAGCGAGAAGGTGGAAAAAGTGGTGAAGGCACCAAGGAAACCCACCAGCAGCAAGGCGCGCCACTCCGGCGCGACATTCATGCGCTCCACCAGCAGCACATAGAGCAGGCCCATCAGCAGCGACCCGCTGACATTGACCACCAACGTGCCCCAGGGAAAACCGCGCCCGAGCAGGCCGTACACCCAACCTGCCAGCCAGAAGCGCATCAGCGCCCCGACGGCGCCGCCTCCTGCAATGGCCAGTATCTGCATCATCGATCTCCCCTGCCGCTATTTCTTCTTCTGCCGTGCCGCACGGTCCAGTTCGCGCAGGTGGGCCAGCTTTTCACCAATCTTCAGTTCCAGGCCGCGCGGCACCGGCTGGTAGTAGTGACGCTCGGGCATGTCCTCGGGGAAATAGTTTTCCCCCGCCGCATAGGCCTCCGGCTCGTCGTGGGCATAGCGATAGGCCTTGCCGTAGCCCAGTTCCTTCATCAGCTTGGTCGGCGCGTTGCGCAGATGGATCGGCACCTCATAGGAGCCATGCTGCTTCACGTCGGCCATGGCGGCATTGTACGCCATGTAGGCCGCATTGCTCTTGGGTGCGCAGGCCATGTACAGCACCGCCTGGGCGATAGCCAGTTCGCCTTCCGGGCTACCCAGGCGTTCCTGCACATCCCAGGCATCCAGGGCGATACGCAGGGCGCGCGGGTCGGCGTTACCGATGTCCTCGGTGGCCATGCGCACCACGCGGCGCGCAATGTAGAGCGGATCGCAGCCGCCGTCCAGCATGCGCGTCAGCCAGTACAGGGCGGCATCGGGTGCCGAGCCGCGCACCGACTTGTGCAGGGCGGATATCTGGTCGTAAAAGACCTCGCCCCCCTTGTCGAAACGGCGCCCGCCGCCGGCCAGCACCTCGTGCAGGGTTTCCTCCGAGACCACCTCCCGGCCACCCACCTTGTCGGCCAGGTCGGCGGCGATCTCCAGCAGATTGAGGGCGCGGCGGGCATCGCCATCGGCCGCCTCGGCGATGCGCGCAAGCAACTCCGGTGCGAGCACCAGGGGCCGGTCGCCGAGACCGCGCTCGGCATCGTGCAGCGCCCGCTCCAGCACAGCCAGGATATCGTCGGCGGTCAGGCTCTTCAGCACATAGACGCGGGCACGGGACAGCAACGCGTTGTTCAGTTCAAAGGAGGGATTTTCAGTGGTGGCGCCGATGAAGGTGACGGTACCGTCTTCCACGTAGGGCAGGAAGGCATCCTGCTGTGACTTGTTGAAACGGTGCACCTCGTCCACGAACAGCACGGTGCCGCGATTGTAGGCGGCGCGTACCTGTTGTGCCTGGGCGATGGCCTCGCGGATGTCCTTCACCCCGGACAGCACCGCCGAGATGGCGATGAACTGGGCATTGGCGCGGCCGGCGATCATGCGCGCCAGAGTGGTCTTGCCGGTACCGGGCGGGCCCCAGAACACCATGGAGTGCAGGTTGCCCGATTCGATGGCCAGGCGCAGCGGCTTGCCCGGACCGAGCAGATGGGTCTGGCCGAAGTATTCCTCCAGCGCAGCCGGCCGCATACGGTCCGCCAGGGGATGGAAGCGATCCGGCTCCTTCATCACACGTCTGCCGCGCGCATCGCAATTAAAAAAGAAGCGGAACAGTGCGCAAATGAACGCCAATTACGCGCCAATAAAGACAGCGGTTTAATCATTCGCGTGGATGGGTGTTCATTTACGGATACCTCTCTTTCACTCACCCACCACGTCGACGCCCGGCGGCGGCGTAAAGCGAAAGGCGCCCGCCTCCACCGGCGGGTTGCGGCTCACGGTATGGAAGAACAGCCGCGTCATCTGGCCGAAGTTATCCACCATCTCCATGGCGCGGATCACATCACCCTCCAGGGCCAGGCGGATATAGGCGAAGGTGGCATCCTTCTCGCGCGGTTTGAGATCGATCCAGGTAAAGCCCTCGTGATCACCCAGCTCCTGCAGAATGAAGCTGCGTTCCAGTGGCTCGCTGCCGGTCAGCAGCATCGCCGGCGTGCTGCCCAGCGCCTCGTCCTGTGACCGCACCGTGACCTGCTCCAGGTCCTTGTCGTACATCCATACCTTTTTGCCGTCGGCGACATAGAGCTGGCTATAGGGCTTGGCGTAATCCAGACGGAAGCGCCCCGGGCGCGACAGCAGCAGCACGCCCTCGCTTTGCTCCATCACGCGCTGCTCGGCATCCACCAGGGTCTGCACGAACTCGGCGCGCATGGTCTTTAGCCCCTTGAAGAAGGCATCCAGCCGCACCTTGCCGTCGGCGGCCTGGCCAGGCACGCTCAACGTCAGTAGCGATGACAACAAAACGGTCCGCCAAATGTAATTGAAATATTTCATGTCATCACTCGAAACGAAAGTAAAGAACTGGTCCGCGAATACACGCAAATGAACGCGAAACAATCGCCTAGAACGCCTTCATTTGCGTTCATTTGCGGATCGCCTGTTTTCTCAGTCTTCCGGTGGCGGCGGCGCCAGCACCTCGCGCGCACCATTGGATTGCAACGGGCCGACCACGCCGGCCATCTCCATCATCTCCACCATGCGCGCGGCACGGTTGTAGCCGATCTTGAGGCGGCGCTGGATACCGGACACCGAGGCGCGGCGGCTCTCCAACACGATCTGCACCGCCTCGTCGTACAGCGGGTCGGACTCGGAGCCTTCGCCGCCGCCGTCACCGGCAAAACCAGCCTCGCCATTGTCGCTGCCGCCGCCCTTGAGGATGTCTTCCACGTACTCGGGGCGACCACGCTTCTTCAGGTCATCCACCACGCGGTGCACCTCCTGATCGGAGACGAAAGCGCCGTGGATACGCGCCGGCACGCCGTGGCCCGGCGGCAGGTAGAGCATGTCGCCGTTGCCGAGCAGGCTTTCGGCGCCCTGCTGATCGAGGATGGTGCGCGAATCGATGCGCGACGACACCTGGAAGGCGATGCGGGTCGGGATGTTGGCCTTGATGAGGCCGGTGATCACATCCACCGACGGACGCTGGGTGGCCAGGATCAGATGGATGCCGGCGGCGCGCGCCTTCTGCGCCAGGCGGGCGATCAGCTCCTCCACCTTCTTGCCCACCACCATCATCATGTCGGCCAACTCATCGACGATGACCACGATGTAGGGCAGTGTATCCAGCTCGGGGCGTTGCTCCTCCAGCTCCGGCGCATCGGGCACCAGCGGCTTCCACAGCGGATCCTTGATCGGCTGCTTGGCGGCGATGGCGTCCTTGACCTTCTTGTTGTAGCCGCCGACGTTGCGCACGCCAAGATTAGCCATCAACTTGAAACGCCGCTCCATCTCCGCCACGCACCAGCGCAGGGCGTTGGCGGCGTCCTTCATGTCGGTGACCACCGGTGCCAGCAGGTGCGGAATGCCCTCGTAGATGGACAGCTCCAGCATCTTGGGATCGACCATGATCATGCGCACGTCGCGCGGGGTGGCGTTGTACAACAGACTCAGGATCATGGCGTTGATGGCCACCGACTTGCCCGAACCGGTGGTGCCCGCCACCAGCAGGTGCGGCATCTTGGCCAGATCCGCCACCACCGGCACACCGGCGATGTCCTTGCCCAGGGCCAGGGTCAGGTGCGAGGCGGCGTTTTCATAGGCCGGCGAGGTGAGCACCTCCGACAGGCGCACGATCTCACGCGTCTCGTTGGGCACCTCCAGACCGATGGTGGTCTTGCCCGGAATCACCTCCACCACACGCACGCTGATGGACGACAGCGAGCGGGCCAGGTCCTTGGATAGGTTGGAGATCTGGCTCACCTTGATGCCGGCGGCGGGCTGCAGCTCGAAACGGGTGATCACAGGACCAGGGTGGACTTCCACCACCTGGGCCTCGATGCCGAAATCCTGCAGCTTCATCTCCACCAGACGCGACACCGCTGCCAGCGCCTCCGGCGAGATGCGGTTGCCACCCTGCTCGGCCACATCCAGCAGGGCCAGGGGCGGCAGGCCGCCTTCGCCCGCGGATGGGGCAAACAGCGGCACCTGCTTTTCCTTCTCCACCCGTTCCGACACCACCGGCGCCTGCTTGATCACCGGCTCGATGCGCGGCGGCGGCCGCTTGGCCACCTTGGCCTGTTCCGTCTTCACCACCTGCTCGCGCTGCTGGCGCGCCTGACGGGCGGCGAGAAACTCGTTGAGCTGCGGCAGCAGGCGGCGCAGCCAGGCGCCGAGGCGCAGGGTCCAGGCGCCGACCACGTCCATCACCCACAGCCAGGACAGGCCGGTGAACACCGTGACGCCGGTAAGGAACAAAGCCAACAGGAACAGGGTGGCGCCAAGGAAGCTGAATGAACCCACCAGGCTGCGCCCCACCACATCGCCCAGGATGCCGCCGGCACTTTGTGGCAACGGTACGCCAGCGTTGTGGAAATGCAGGAAGGCAAGACCGGCACCAGCCATCGCCGTAAGTACAAATCCGGCGCTGCGCAGGGCCAGTTCGGCGTGGTTCTGCGCCGTGTCCTCCTCGTTGCGGCCGCGGAACAGCAGCCAGCCGCTGTAGGCCACCATCACCGGAAACAGATAGGCCATATAGCCAAACAGATAGAGGAAGATGTCGGCGAACCAGGCGCCGGCACGGCCACCCAGATTGGCCACCCCGGCATTGCGGCCGACGCTGGACCAGCCCGGGTCGGCCGGGTGATAGGTATATAGGGCGATGAGCAGATAGATGGCGACGGCGCCGAACAGGTACAGCGCCGCCTCGCGCAGGCCGCGCCGCAACTGCTGTCCAAGGACGAAACGATCCGGTTTCTTGCTGCTTGCCTGGGCCAAGAATTTAACCTTTTACTGTAAAAATAGTAACTAAGACTTTGTAATTATACAGATTAGATGCCGCGATTACACGGCCTTCAAGGCCGGGTGCACGAGGTTCCCGCCGCGTACATTCACCCCGCGTGCCAGGGCCGTCTGCGTCTCCCAGTCCCCCTGTGCGAGCCGCTGCACATAGGGGATCAGGGCCGCCGACAGGGCCTGCGAGGCGGTGCGCGGCACCGAGCCGGGCATATTGGTGACACCGAAGTGCAACACCCGTTCCCACATATAGGTCGGCGCCGCCCAGGTGGTGGGGTGGGTGGTTTCGATGCAGCCGCCCTGGTCTACCGAGATGTCCACCACCACGCTGCCCGGCTCCATGGCGCGCACGGTAGCCGCGTTGACCAGATGCGGCGCGCGGGCGCCGGGGATCAGCACCGCTCCCACCAGCAGGTCCGCCGTCACCACCGTGCGGGCAACGGCATCGGCGTAGGGATACAGGGCTGTCACGTTGGGTCCCAGGGCGCGCATCGCCGCCAGCTTGTCGCGGTTGCGGTCGAACACCGTCAGCCGCGCCCCCAGGGCCGCGGCCACGGCAGCCGCACTGCCGCCGGCCACACCCGCGCCGAGCACCACCACATGGCCGCGCTCCGCCGCCGGCAGGCCGCCGAGCAGGATGCCCTTGCCGCCCTGCGGCGCCGTGAGCAGATGGGCGCCGGCCTGCACGGCGATGCGCCCGGCGATATCGCTCATGGGCGCGAGCAGCGGCAGGCGGCCATCGGTCTCCTCCACCGTCTCGAAGCCCACGGCGGTGAGACCGATGCGCAGCAATGCCTCCGTCAGCGCCGGCTCCGCGGCCAGGTGCAGGTAGCAGAACAGCAGATGGTCGGCACGCAACAGCGGCCACTCCTGCGGCTGCGGTTCCTTCACCTTCACCACCAGCTGCGCCCAACCGTAGAGCGCAGGTGCATCGGGCTGCACGCTCACCCCCACCGCCCGATAGTCGTCGTCGCTGTAACCGCTGAGGCAGCCGGCCTCCTGCTCGACGGCCACGTCATGGCCGGCGCGCACCAGTTCGGCCGCCGCTGCCGGGATCAAACCCACGCGACCTTCAAGGGTTTTCACCTCACGGGGAATGCCGATACGCATACGCTGTCCTTTACCCTGCGGGAACCATTCCGTAACATGCCACGACTACGGCTTGAACTTTGCGAATCTGTCCCGATATCCGGCGTCTGTTGCGCCAATACGGGCACGGAATTCAGGAATTTAACTGCGATGGAGTCTACCACATGAGTCAAACCAAGCATTGCCGCCTGCTGATCCTCGGTTCCGGTCCCGCCGGCTATACCGCCGCCGTCTACGCCGCCCGCGCCAACCTCAATCCGGTGATCATCACCGGCATGCAACAGGGCGGCCAGCTGATGACCACCACCGAGATCGACAACTGGCCCGGCGGCGAGCACGGCCTGACCGGCCCCGGCCTGATGCAGCAGATGGAGGCCCACGCCAAGCGCTTCAACACCGAGATCATTTTCGACACCATCATGAAGGCCGATCTGTCCAAGCGCCCCTTCACCCTCACCGGTGACTCCGCCACCTACACCTGCGACGCCCTGATCATCGCCACCGGCGCCTCCGCCATGTACCTGGGCCTGGAGTCGGAGGAGAAGTTCAAGGGCCGCGGCGTTTCCGGCTGCGCCACCTGCGACGGCTTCTTCTACCGCAACCAGAACGTCGCCGTCATCGGCGGCGGCAACACCGCCGTGGAAGAGGCGCTGTACCTGTCCAACATCGCCAAGCACGTCACCGTGGTGCACCGCCGCGACAAGTTCCGCTGCGAGAAGATCCTCACCGATCAGCTGATGGAAAAGGTCAAGGAAGGCAAGGTCACCATCGAGTGGAACCACGAGGTGGACGAGGTGCTGGGCGACAACACCGGCGTCACCGGCCTGCGTATCAAGAGCACCCAGGACGGCAGCAAGAAGGACCTGGCCCTGACCGGCGTATTCATCGCCATCGGCCACAAGCCCAACACCGACCTGTTCGACGGCCAGCTCACCCTGGAGCACGGCTACATCGTCACCCAGGGCGGCCGCAACGGTAACGCCACCGCCACCAACATCGAAGGCGTGTTCGCCGCCGGCGACGTGGCCGACCACAACTACCGCCAGGCCATCACCTCCGCCGGCACCGGCTGCATGGCCGCACTGGACGCCGAGGCTTTCCTGGAGGGCAAGGGCTAAGCTTGCGTTCAGGCCCCCGCGGCCCCATCAAAACCCGCAGGCACAATCCTGCGGGTTTTTTATTGTCCCGATGAAAATTGCCATCGTCAGCGCACTCGATGAAGTGACCGCCGCGGAGTGGAACGCGCTCGAAGGCGGTCTCGACAACCCGTTCCTGCGCCACGAATTCCTCGCCGGCCTGGAGCGGCATGGCTGCGTTGGCGACCATTGGGGCTGGCGCCCCCGTCACCTCACCCTGCGTGACGACGACGGCGCCCTGCTCGGCGCGGTGCCGCTATACCTCAAGGACAACTCCTACGGCGAACTGGTATTCGACTGGAGCTGGGCCGATGCCTACCAGCGCAGCGGCCTGCGTTACTACCCCAAACTGGTGTCCGCCGTTCCCTACTCCCCGGTCACCGGGCCGCGCCTGCTGGTGCACCACGCAGCCGACCGCAGCGCGGTGGAAACCCAACTCATCGCCGCCGTGCATGATCTGCTGCGCGAGGAAGGCGCCTCGTCCATGCATTGGCTGTTTCCCGACGATGCGCAAATGGACCGTCTGGAGCGGCACGGCTTTCTGCGCCGCACCGGCTGCCAGTACCACTGGTTCAACCGCGGCTACACGTCCTTCGATCACTATCTGGAGCGCTTCACCCGCGACCGGCGCAAGAAAGTAAAACAGGAGCGGCGCCGGGTGCGCGACGCCGGTATCGAGATCGAGGTACTGCACGGCGACGAGATCAGCGCTGAACAGTGGGCGATCTTTCACCGTTTCTATGAGAGCACCTACGACAAGCGCGGCGGCCATCCCACCCTGACGCTGGCGTTCTTTCAGGCCATCGGCCGCGAGCTGCCGCGCAGCGTCGTATTGGTACTGGCCAGACACCAGGGCGAGTATGTGGCGGGCGCCCTCAACCTGCGCTCCGGCGACACACTGTACGGCCGCCACTGGGGCTGCCTGGAGGAATTCAACAGCCTGCACTTCGAGGCCTGTTACTATGTGGGCATCGACTACTGCATTGCCCACGGCCTGCACCGCTTCGAGCCCGGCGCCCAGGGCGAGCACAAGGTGTGGCGCGGTTTCGAGCCGACGCCCACCTGGTCAGCCCATTACCTGGCCCACCCAGCCTTCAGCGAGGCGGTGGGCCGCTATCTGCCGCAGGAACACCAGGCGATGCAGCAACACATGCGCGAACTGCGCGCCCACCTGCCATTCAAGGATAACGACGCCACATCATGAGCGGCCGCGGCCCCTACTGGCTCGACCCCAACGATACGAGCTACGCATTTCCGCCGGTGGAACACGCCTTGCATGAACCGGACGGCCTGCTCGCCGTCGGCGGCGACCTCGCCCCCGAGCGCATACTGAATGCCTACCGCCACGGCATCTTTCCCTGGTACAGCCCCGGCCAACCGATCCTGTGGTGGTCGCCGGACCCGCGCGCGGTGTTGTTTCCGCAACAGCTCAAGGTGTCGCGCAGCCTGCGCAAGATCATCAACAAGGGCAGCTTTCACGTACGCTTCGACACGGCCTTTGCGCAGGTGATCCGCGCCTGTGCCGACACACCGCGTCGCGGCCAGCCCGGCACCTGGATCACGGAGGAGATGCAGCAGGCCTATATCAGGCTGCATCAGTTGGGCTACGCCCACTCGGCGGAAAGTTGGCATGGCGAGGAACTGGTGGGAGGGCTGTACGGCATCCGTCTCGGCCGCGTGTTCTACGGCGAATCCATGTTCAGCCGCAAAACCGATGCATCCAAGGTGGCCTTCGTGCATCTGGTGCGCAAGCTACAGGATGAAGGCGTGGTGCTCATCGACTGCCAGGTCACGACTGACCACCTGCTCAGTCTGGGGGCGGAGGAGATCCCGCGCCGGCGTTTCGTCGAACTACTTCGTCTTTACGCGAAATCATGATGTGCCCTGCATGTACCGATCCCTAGACTACTCCGCTACCTGTCGCATCTTGCACTTGCACCCTACGCCCCCTGGTACTACTATGTGACTACTTATGCAGCGGGAGTCATCCATGCCCATTATCTCCACATCGATAAAGCTTCCCGATGAACTCAAGGCCCGGATTCAGAGGCTGGCCGAACTGAGCCGCCGCTCGCCCCACAGTGTGATGCTTGAGGCACTGGAACGGGAGGTGGCGCGGGAGGAACGCTTGTATGAATTCGTGCAGGAGGCGATGCGGTCGGACAAGGACATTGAAGAAGGCGGCAATATATACCGTGCCGACGACGTACATGCCTGGCTGGAACGGATGGCGCAGGGAGTTGCCACCGAAAGGCCGAAACCTTGGCGCAGGTAATCTACTCCGAAAACGCGCTCACGAATCTGGAGCGTCTGTTTAATTTCCTGCTCGCGCAGGACCCTGCAGCAGCCATGGCGGCTGCCACCGCCATCACGAGCGCTGTCGACACACTTGGAGCACACCCCTTGATCGGGCGCTATGTCGAGGGTGACATTCGGGAGCTCGTTGTTTCCTACGGCAAGTCGGGCTACGTTGCCCTATACCGTTTCGTCCCGGCACGCGATCAGGTTCGCATCCTCGCCATCCGCCATCAATTGGAACTCGACTATCCGGCATAGCCTGGCTGATTAGACCTTGCATGCTCCGCACTGCCGCACCCACTCGAACAGACACACGGCCACCGCCGCCGCAACGTTGAGGGACTCCACCTTGCCGGGCATCGGTATCCGCACCCCGTGGGTAGCGCAGAGGGATAGCTCCGGCGACAGCCCGGCACCTTCGTTGCCGAATATGAAGGCAGTCGAGCCGGTGAGGTTGATGCCGTAAAGCGAGTGCGCGGCATCGAGCCGGGTGGCGAGCACTGTGGGAAAGTGCCGCGCCACCTCCGTCAGTTCCTGCTGTTCGTGGATGTGGATGGCGAAGTGTGCGCCCATGCCGGCACGCAGCGCCTTGGGCGACCAGGCCTCGGCGCAGCCCTTGGAGAGAAACACCGCATCGCAACCGGCAGCGGCCGCGGTACGGATGATGCTGCCGAGATTGCCGGGATCCTGGATGTTTTCCAGCAACACAGCGCAGCCATAGTCGCGCAACTCCGGCTCCACTACCGCCAGCAACGCCAGAATGCCGGTCGGTGTTTCCACCGGCGCAACGGCATCGAACAACGCCGGGGTCAGCAACAGCTTCGGCGCCTGGGGAAAACGCGCCAGACAGGCGCTGATCTCCGCCATCTCCTGCGCGCCCTCGCGCACCACCAGCAACTCGGGTTGTCCAGCGGCGTCGGCCAGGGCATGCAGCAGGTGCACGCCATCCAGTAACGTCTGGCCCACCTTGCGCCGCTCACGCGCGCTGCCGGCCAGCTTTTTCAGCTGCTTGAACTGCGGATTGTCCGCCGAGGTAATGTGCTTGAAGGTGCTCATCGCGGCGGCTGCGCCACCATGTCCAGCGCCAGCGCCTCGGCCACCTTGATGCCGTCCACCGCGGCGGAAAGGATGCCGCCGGCATAACCGGCGCCCTCGCCGGCCGGATACAGGCCCTTCACGTTGAGACTCTGCAAGGTGGTGTCGTGGCGGCGGATGCGGACTGGGGAAGATGTGCGCGTCTCCACGCCGGTGAGCAGCGCGTCGGCACGGGCAAAGCCGCGGATCTGTTTGTCGAAGGCCGGGATCGCCTCGCGCAGCGCCGCGATGGCGTAATCCGGCAAGGCGGTACTCAGGTCGGTGAGGTGCACGCCCGGCGTATAGGACGGCTGCACCTCGCCGAACTCGGTCGACGGCCGCCCGGCGAGGAAATCGCCCACCAGTTGCCCTGGCGCCTGATAGTTGCGCCCGCCCAGTTCGAAGGCGCGGGCCTCCAGTTGCTCCTGCAGGGCGATGCCGGCCAGCGGGTCACCGGGATAGTCCTGCTCCGGCGTGATACCGACCACGATGCCGCTGTTGGCGTTGCGCTCGGCGCGCGAATACTGGCTCATGCCGTTGGTCACCACATGTCCCTGTTCCGAGGTGGCGGCCACCACCTGACCACCGGGACACATGCAGAAGCTGTACACCGCACGGCCGTTCTTGCAGTGGTGCACCAGCTTGTAGTCGGCGGCGCCCAGTTCAGGATGCCCGGCCTGCGGGCCGAAGCGGCAGCGGTCGATCATCGACTGCGGATGTTCGATACGAAAGCCGATGGAGAACGGCTTGGCCTCCATGTACACACCGCGGCGATGCAGCATGCGGAAGGTATCACGCGCGCTATGGCCGACGGCGAGGATCACATGGTCCGCGGCGATGCGCTCGCCGTTCGCCAACACCAGGGCCTTGATGGCGCCGTCTTCGATCTCCACGTCATCGACGCGGCTGTTGAAACGGAACTCACCGCCCAGCGATTCGATGCTGGCGCGGATCTTCTCCACCATGCTCACCAGGCGGAAGGTGCCGATGTGCGGCTTGCTGATGTAGAGGATTTCCTCCGGCGCCCCGGCCGCGACGAATTCGGTGAGCACCTTGCGGCCCAGGTGGCGCGGATCCTTGATGCCGCTGTGCAGCTTGCCGTCGGAGAAGGTGCCCGCACCGCCCTCGCCGAACTGCACATTGGATTCCGGATTGAGTTTGCCCTCGCGCCACAGCGCCCAGGTGTCCTTGGTGCGCTCGCGCACCGGCTTGCCGCGCTCCAGGATGATGGGGCGAAACCCCATCTGCGCCAGCAACAGTCCCGCCATGAAACCGCACGGCCCGGTACCAATCACCACCGGGCGGCTGGCGAGTTGCTCCGGCGCATGGGCCACGAACTGGTAGGTGGTATCGGGCGCCGGTCCCACATGGGGATCGGCATGGAATTTCTGCAGCAGCGCTGCCTCGTCGTCCACCTCCACGTCCAGGGTATAGGTGAAGATGATGGCGCCCCGCTTGCGCGCATCGTAGCCGCGCCGGGCGATGTGCCACTTGCGCAGCGCCTGCGGCCCGATACCCAGCCGTTGCACCACGGCGGCGGCCAGATCGGCGTCGGTGTGTTCGAGGGGAAGCCTGATTTCAGTGAGTCGCAACATGCATGGAGGTGCACTGGAAAATGGGCGTACATGTTAACGCGTTTCCTATCACAAACCCACACAGCCTCCGAGTCTCGGCAAGTCTTGCTTGCGCCGCCGTTCGGCGAGGTCGCCTACGGCCCTGAAGGCCTCTTCCCCAAACAGCTGGGCCAGTTCCTAGCGCTCGGCCACGGCCTCTTTGTCGAAGATTTGGGCCAGGGCGCGGGGGGATTGGCCGGGGTCGCGGCTGAGGCCGTCGAGGTCTTGTCGTTGATTTTCGGCATCGCGGATGTCGAGGGTGCCGGCGGCGACGGCGCTACGGCTGATACTGCGGTCGCTGCCCTTCTCGCTGCCGACCCCAAAGCCGCTCGGGCCGCTGGTGCCGATGCCGACGCTGCTGCTTTCGCTGCTGTAGGCGGCAGTGTTTTGCAGGTCGGCGTAGCTCAGGGTTGCGGTGCTGAGGCGGTTTTGGTCCGCTGCTGCCTTGGAGTCGATGACCGCGCCGTCGAGGGCGGTGTGCTTGCCCACCTGGATGTCGAAACCGCCTGCACCGGCGTAGATGCCGGTCTGCTCGTTGACCGAGCGGTAGTCGGCGTCGGTCTTGCCGTCGCTCAGGGCGAGGTTGGCGGAGAAGCCGCCGGTGCCGACGGAAAAGCCGCCGCCGGCGCTGCTCTGCTTGCTGTGGAAGGTTTCGGTGTCTTGCAGGGAGGCGAGGGTGAGGTCGCGCCCGACCTCGGCCTGGACGGTCTCGCCCTGGGCCTGCGCGCCGCGCAGGGCGGTGTCGCTTGAGATGCCAATTGCAGTGGATGCGATAATTAGCTGTGCCGCCAGTATCGGCAGCACAACCAATAGTGGGCATGGCGGTTTCGTCAATTTGAGTTGGCCGTTTTTATCCCGGTTTCTTTTTAACGACTTCCAACTTAGAAAGATCGACAACAATAAGCCGCCAGTAGTCCTTATCAATAAAAACATTCCCGCACTCGCATCCGATGTTGTCATTTGGCGCGGACGGAATCACTGCACCACAATCTGTGCACCGGTAAAACAAGCGTTCATCTTTTGGAACATCTGAGGTGCGCTTAAAGCCACTGGCGACGACTTCGAATTCATCGCTCATCTGGCCACCCTCTCCAAGAATCCATTTTTGATTAGTTGCTCAATCGTACGGCTCGGCAAATATTGCGTAGCACCACCTGAAGCACCGAACGCGGGCACAGGCGCTGCGGGACCAACTTGCGCCTCTAGCGGTTTAAGAACGCGATATTGGGTGTAGGGCATGGCTTCCGAGCCTTGTGCCATACCACGCTGAGAAATGGTAGCGCTAGGCTCGCCTAAGAAACGTCCAGTTTCACTGCCATAGCGATCCAGAATCGTCCCGGGCTGTACTGTTTGTCGTGCACTACGCGCAAAGCCCGCGTTGTCCGGCCACGGAATATCCCTAGCGGCTGCAAATTGCCCTGTAGAAACCTCGCGATATCGGCCGACACGTGCATCAAAGACATACTGTACTGCACTATCTGGAACATCCCCCGCTATCCTCTTAGTGACAGCAACCTGTGAGCCGGTAGCACTAAGCGCCACCGTCCACCAATATTCCGGTGAACTCGCCGCAAGCTCAAAATCTTCTTGTGCACGGCCAAAATCACCAACTGCCGCGTTAAGCATGCTCGATGCGCTGTCCAGCGACCATTGAGGCGACAATACGTACCAGCCGCGAGTAGCCTCAGAGGCATTACGGTATGCCTCAAATTCAAGAGGCTCCATGATGAACAGGGGCTGATTGTTGTCTTTGTCAACGATGGTATAACTGACCACCGTTCCATCGGTGTCGTAGTTGGCAATGACGTTTGACTGCGACATCCCCATGTCGCCGATGAATTGAGAACGGTCACCTCCCATCTTCTCGATCGTTTCGCATCCCTTGGCACTGGGCGCCTTGTCACACGCGGCCTTCTCAGCCAGGAATTTATCCCAGTGCAGCTGCCGGTTATACCTGTCCACCCCCAACGCGGCCTGGGCACCGGAGCTGCCGCCGCCGCTCATGCTGTCGATGGCCGCACCCGCAGCCCCGTCGATGGCATTGGTGGCAAGGTTGGCGACCAGAGTTTTCAGCGTGTCCGGCATGTTTGAGCCGGCCAGGGCGTCGTTGATGTAGTCGTTGATGTAGTCGTTGATGTAGTCGTTGACCTTGCCGGTCATGGAGGCGCTGGTGGCGGCGCCTGCCGCGCCGCTCAGGGCATTGCCGTTGGCCATCTCGGCCTGGAGGCCGCCGACCACGGTGTGCAGGGCGACGCGGGCGATACCGCCTTCGGCCCAGCGGTCGAGGGAGGCGTTGGCGTCCTGCATCCGCTGTTCTGCCTCCGCCTGCGCTGCACTGTCACCCGAGGCCAGGGCCTCACGCCGTTGCAGGTCGGCATCGACCAGCTCAGCGGCGGCTTGCTTGCGCCGCCGTTCGGCGAGGTCGCCTACGGCCCTGAAGGCCTCTTCCCCAAACAGCTGGGCCAGTTCCTGGCGCTCGGCCACGGCCTCTTTGTCGAAGATTTGGGCCAGGGCGCGGGGGGATTGGCCGGGGTCGCGGCTGAGGCCGTCGAGGTCTTGTCGTTGATTTTCGGCATCGCGGATGTCGAGGGTGCCGGCGGCGACGGCGCTACGGCTGATACTGCGGTCGCTGCCCTTCTCGCTGCCGACCCCAAAGCCGCTCGGGCCGCTGGTGCCGATGCCGACGCTGCTGCTTTCGCTGCTGTAGGCGGCAGTGTTTTGCAGGTCGGCGTAGCTCAGGGTTGCGGTGCTGAGGCGGTTTTGGTCCGCTGCTGCCTTGGAGTCGATGACCGCGCCGTCGAGGGCGGTGTGCTTGCCCACCTGGATGTCGAAACCGCCTGCACCGGCGTAGATGCCGGTCTGCTCGTTGACCGAGCGGTAGTCGGCGTCGGTCTTGCCGTCGCTCAGGGCGAGGTTGGCGGAGAAGCCGCCGGTGCCGACGGAAAAGCCGCCGCCGGCGCTGCTCTGCTTGCTGTGGAAGGTTTCGGTGTCTTGCAGGGAGGCGAGGGTGAGGTCGCGCCCGACCTCGGCCTGGACGGTCTCGCCCTGGGCCTGCGCGCCGCGCAGGGTGGTGTCGCGGCCGGAGCGCAGGGTCAGGCCCTCTGTGGCGCTGATTTGGCTTTCAGTGTGGCTGACGCCTTCGCCGTCGGCGTTGCCGCCCGCCTGGTAGGCGCTGGCCTCGAAGGAGAAGCCTTTGGTGTTTTTGCTCAGTCCGAACGATATCCCTATCGACCCGCCCGAGCTGGAGTTGGTGCTGTGGCTGCTGTGGGTGTTTTGTGCCGCGGCGAGGGTGAGGTCGTGGGCGGCATCGAGGGTGACGTTGCGGCCTTCGATGCGGGAGCCCACCACGCTGAGGTCGCCGCCGGTAAGGCCGTCTTCCCCGTCGCTGCCGGTGGCGGTCAGGGTGATGTTGCCGCCGGAATGCAGGGTGCTGCCGCGCGCCTGGCTTTCCTCTGCATGGCTTTCGCTGCGGCTCTGGCTGCTGCCGATGGAGATGGAGACCTTGAGGCCGGTGTCGCTGTTGATGTCCTGGGCCGACTTGACCTCCTTGTAGGCGTCATAGCCCTGGCGCGCGGCGCGGTATTGCTGCAACGCCGCCAGCCGCGAGTCCTTGGCCTGCTCGGAGCGCTCCAGCGTTTCCGTCGCGGCGATGGCCGTGTTGACGCCCGGTGCCGTCAGGCTCAGGCTGATGCCTGCCTGTTTGTATTCGAAGGTCTGGTCGCTGCTTTGGGTCTCGTGCGCCGCTTCGATGCTGACGTTGCGGCCGCGGATGTCGATCCCCTGGTCGCCGATGATGTCCGATGCGCTGACGCGCGCGTCGCCGGTGGCGGCGATGCTGACCCGGCCTTCGGTGGAGCCGAGGGTGGACTCCACCTGATTCACGGCAGTCGCATCATCGGTGGTCTTGAGGCTGCGGGTTCCAAGGGTAATCCCGATCCCGCCGCCGCTCAGCAGTCCCGACTCCTTTTTGAAGCTGTTGTGTTCTTCGCTGTGGTATTCCTGTGCGCCCGCGATGGTTACGTCATTTGCTGCCTGGAGGATAACATCCCCGGTTCCGACGACATTGCTGCCGCGGACAACGATATCGTTGCCGGCCCCGATCTGGACCCGCTCGCCGGAAAGCGTGCTGCCGACGGCGAGGTCGTAGTCGCTCCGGTCCATTTTCCCGGTAACCGTGGTCGACATGAGGCCGTGATCGGTCAGGTGCGATGCCGTCAGGCTCTCGTGCCGCTCGCGCGCTTCCGTCACGGCGATGTCGCCTTCGGCAACCACCGTAAGCCTCCCCTCCGCACCAGGTACCGTGCCTGCACTGACGTGGGCCCCGACGATGGTAATGTCAGCCCCCCGCTTGGCGGCATAGTCGCCTTCGCTGGCCAACTGCGCCGGCGCGATGGCGGCAAGCGTCAGATTGTTCCCGGCAGACACCTCGGCACCCACCACGGCCTCGTCAAAGGTCTTCTTCAGCATGAAGTCCTTGCCGTCCCGGGCGTCCTCGTCCACGTAGGCGCTGTTCTTGGCGGCGTCGATGGTGAGGTTGCCCTCGGTGACTACGGTGAGATTGTTGCCGCTGGCGAGGCGGGCACTGGTCAGGCGGGTGTCGCCGCCACTGGCCAGCGTCAGGTCGCCGCCGGTCTGGACGGTGCTGATTTGGTGCTCGGTCTGGCCGGAGTCGTAGTGGCCGTAGCCGGTCCGGGTGCTGCTGGAGGACGTCCTGGCGACGGTATCGACCGTGATGTCGCCCTGCGCCAGAAGCAGCGCATCGCCGCCGGCGGCCACGTCGGCGCCGCTGACCTTGAAGTCGCGCCCGGCGCGGATCTCAAGCGCTTCAGCCGCGCCGACACTGCCACGCTGGCCCAGGACGGTGGTACTCGTGGTCCAGTCACCGCCCCGGTCGCGGCCGGTCAGGGTGGCTGTGGCGGTTGCGGTGTCGATGGTGAAGTCACCGCCCGCGGTGAGCGCCACGTTGTGGCCCGTGATGCTGCCGCTGCGGTTGAGGATGTCGCCGGCGGCGTCGATGGCCACCTCACCGCCGCCCTGGATGGCACCGCCGATGTTTTGCACCGTGGCCGCCGCAATCTGCAGGCTGCTGCCGCCGTCGATAGTGCCGCTGTTTTGCAGAGTGCCGCCGGTAATCAAATCGACGTCGTTGGCGGCTATCAAGGCGCCGCCCGCGGTCAGATTCATCCGGCCGGCCCCGCCGAAATAGACCACCGGCGCGAGCACGCGCTCCTTGGTGCCATCGGGCAGGGTGATGTCCTGCGCGACCATCCAGACAATGTCGTGGTTGAGCGCAGTGATTTGCTCCGCGCTCAGGGCGACGCCCGGAATGAATTCGAACTCCTGCGCCGCGGCCAGGCCTTGATCCATCAGCGCCCTGAACTGCTCCTCTTTCGATGTGTAACCTGCAAGGACGGTGTGCCCGGTCCGGCTGACGATCTGTTCCTGCACCAGCTTTTGCTCGTAGAAGCCGTCGCCGAGCCGTTTCTGTATCACCTGCGGATCGGCGGCGAGCTGGCGCAGCATGTAGTCGCTGGAAAGGAACTCTTTGTAATTGGTGAAGCGCGGGTCGGTTTCCACCAGGTACGGCTGGTCCGGCTCGGTGAGGGTGGTGAACAAGCCGCCACCCGGCAGGGCCGGCGTATAGGATGGCGGCGTACCGCCAGGCATGCCGCCGTCCGGAACCAGGGCCGAACTCGCCACGTCGTTGACCAACGTGCCAACATTGATGTCGATGGACTGGCCGGCGGTAATCGCGCTGGCGATGGAATCGATAGTGGCGTACTGGTACTGTGGCGTCAGCGGGAGGGTAGCACTTCGATTATGGGTCACCGTATTGAAACAGAAAGGATCCATGCAATCGGTAAACGAACCATATAAATACGAGGAACCCGTGGTGGCCTCCGTGCGGATCAGCGCGTGGCCTTGATTGATTAGGCTGCTGCGGTCAACACCGTCCGCCCCTTCCTGCCCCTTGATGGCAACGGCTCCACCCGCCGAAATAGTCCCCATACTGTTGGTCAGAGTACCAACAAGACCAACATTTATGTTGCCGCCAGCCAGCAACTGCGGCTCGGCCGATAGCGAGGTTACACGTTCCTCTGTGGTCGTTTTGACCCGCGTCCGTTGCTGCTCATAGATTGTGCCTTTATCAGTCCCAACTGAACGACGTTCATTAGGAATGATGTGCACATTTGGATTAAAACCCGGTAAATACGAAATTTTGTAGTTTGCACCAGAACTCGCAAAAGTTTCAAAATACAAAGTTCTGACAACGCGCTGCGACGAACAATTTATCCAGCAAGAGTCGTAGTCTGGAGAAACCGTTTCGTAGAACGAGATAAACTTTGTATCAGGGTTGATTGATATCAGATCAGCAGGGGCGATATAACGCGTCAAAGGACTGAAACTAACCCATGTCCCATAAAACATATCCCCTACTTCATAACCAGGGTATGGTTGCAGTGTTTGGGTATTTGTCGCTGTTATCACAGTATCCCGCAAGAAAACGGTGCGGACATTGGCTATATCCTTGGCGACAATATTCAAATTTCCCTCGGCCTGAATGACCCCCGACGCATTCTCAACTTTTGCGATCGGATTCGATAATGCGCCATGAGCATCTTTCGTTGCATCGGCGGCGATATTTATGTCTCCCAAGCTGTAAATCGTTGCCTGATCGCTATTTTTCAGCAGATCATGCGCAAATAAATTAATCGAATTGGTGGCCGCCAAGACGGCAGCGGCCCCGGCATTAAAAATTTCTCCTCCGCTTATCGTCAGATCATCGGCCACAACCATCGACCGGTTGCGCACGACTTCCGCACTCAAATTGACTTGAATTCCGTCTATCCTACCGTCGTTTTCTAGCTGACCGGCTGCGCCCACGTTTACTACCGCGCCACCGAGACTTCCCGTTGCTTCATTGCGAAATGACCCAGAAGTGGCAATGTTTGCATTACCTGACGCCGCCGTGTTCCCGGACAGGACCACATCACCGTTGCTGGTGAGCGTGAAGTTGCCGGCAGTAGCCGCCAGGGTACCGGCACTATGGACACCGACGCCGGTTTCCGTTCCCACCAGAACAATCTTGTCCGCATACATGCCGCCCAGCAGCGCCACGTCGATGCCGACGGTCGGCGCTGCGCCGGCCCCCTGTATCGCGCGCGCGCCCAAGCCCGCGTAGTTGACTTCGTTGGCGCCGACGACGACGCGGGCGTCCTTTGCCCAAAGCTCGCCGTTGAGCTTGACGCTGCGGCTGATCAGGTCGACCCGTTCGATATTGGTCGCATTGAGGCCCGCGCCCTCGATCGCGATGTTTCCTGCCGTAACGCGGAATCCGTCGAGGCTGCCGCTGCCGCCGAAGATCGGCGTACCCGTGGTCAGCACGCCACGGCTGGTGTTGATGAAACCGCAGCCATCGCAGGTGATGCCGTTGGGATTGGCGATGATGACTTCCGCCCTGGCCCCCGCCACCTCCGTATAGCCGCGCAGTGCGCTGGGATTGCTGCTGGTGACTTCGTTGAGGATGATGCGTGCGGAATTGCAGCCCAGGTAGGGATTCCCAGCCACATAGCCGCCCTGCTGGGTAAGCGTCACGCCGCGGCTATTGTTCAGAATCGCGCCACTGGGGTCGACATTGAACTGCTGATACTGGTTGCGCGATACGCCTGCCGCCGAAGGCGCGGTGATCTGTACCAGGGGAACGCCGTTCGCAGTCACATCGACCACCGGACGGTTGGCGCCGGCGTTCGGGTCGGCGACGATACCGGCTGCCGCAACGCCCAGCGGTTGCCAAATGAATATCGCCAACGTCACCCACACCGTGATCCGCTGCGCCGGGGTGACTTTCCTTGCCTGCGTATCCTTATATCCATGTTGCGGCATCATGTCCCTATTCCCCATGATTGGTTCCCGACGGGAACACTCAAAATTGGTAACTGATCTGGGCGCCTACAGTGACCGGATCGGTAATGTACCCTTCCGGCTTGCTCAATGGCCAGCCGGCAAACATGTCGTAGGCGAACCCGCCGGCACCGCCGCGCAGTCCGACTGAACCGCCGATCAGCGTGGTTCCTATCAGTTGATTCGCCGAGGGCCCCGCGACCTCGCCACCATCGAGGCCCACGTATATGGAGAGGCCCGGGGATATCACGGGTAAGTCGACTTCGTTTCTCAGGAACCAGCCACGCTCAGCCGCAAGCGTTTGCTCCCCGTCAAAACCACGCACGGTGTACCGATTGCCGATGGAAAAGAATTCCGAGGTAAACAAAAAATCGTCGGTGGTTTGTGCGCGGAAACTGCCGTAATAGCGCATCGCGACGCCGCCAAGCGAGAATGGAGCAACCAGGCCGAAATCCAACGTCTGTATTTTGTAGCGCGTTGTCGGTTGCCCGGGCTGGCGATCGGCGGGTTCAGGCTGGGCGTCCAACCAATCCACACCTTGACGATAGGAAAGCGTCGCATCAAGCTGCGCTGATCCAAAATATCGCCGATACAATGTGGCCTGCCCCAGGTTCTGCGTACACCCGCCTAAGCTAAATTAGCTTGCCTCTCGTACTCCATCGGACTCAGGTAGCCCAAGGTCGAGTGCCGCCGACGGGGATTGTAGAACAGCTCGATGTAGTCG
>NZ_JBLJDO010000040.1:0-5045 GCF_059410345.1 Sulfurivermis sp.
GCCGGCGAGTGGTTCCGCCGTTTCCTTCTTGCCATGCTCTTGCTCCCTTTCAAAGCCGCTCGTGCGGCCAGTTGTGAAAGCAAGGCTATCACTCATCCCCCTGTCCAACTTTCCGGGGCCACCTCTCAAGTGGTCGCGGTGCATCGCCAAACCAGTCAGTGGACCTTCTTCGGCTGGGGTCAAACCACGCTCGTCAAGGATATGCAGCGCGACTTGGTCGGCCTGCGCAGCATCACCTACGGCAACGGCTTCCAGGGGCAGTGGCAGCGCAGCCGCGAAGGCGTGCTGGCGCGCGTGGTCTACACCCGGCCCGCAGGCCGCGCGGCCGACGCCCGGCACACGGCCGCTGCCTCGCAGGCGGCTGTTCGCCAGAGCATGGTCGGCAGCCTCCTGGACCGCCTGCTTCCTGCTGCCCACGCGCAGCCGGTGCATAACGCCAACACATTGCCCGGCGCACTGGGCCTGCCCGCCGATCCGGCCGCCCTCTTCGATGCGCGCCTGCTGTATGACGCTGCCGGCAATGTGCTGCTGCAACAGCAGCAAGGCCACGGCCCGCAGCCTACGCAGGCCTACGCCTACGACAGCCAGTCGCAGTTGATCGCCGCGCAGACCGCGCCTTCGGCCGCCACCGTCAAGGCATCGACTGATGCCGGGGCGGCTGCGGTCTGGCGCTACCACTACGATGCCCACGGCAACCGCGTGCTCGCCCAGGAGAACGTCCCCGTCACCGAACACGGCCGCACCCGCAAGGCCGCCTACGATCCCGCCAGCGCCGCCATGACCACACCGCGGACCATGCACGAGTATGTGTGGGACGCGCAGGGCCGGCTCACGATGATCCGGCAGCCAGACCAGGTGCTCGCCCAATACGCGTACAACCATCGCGGCCTGCGCGTCGGCAAACAGACCGCCAGCCGCGCCACCCACACCCTCTACAACGACCAGCGTCAACGCATCGCCGACCTTGACGCCGAAGGCCGCATCACGCGCCAGTACCTCTGGCTCGCCGACCGGCTCATCGCCACGCTCGACGCGCGCCAGCCCAAGGCCCTGCAAGCGCCGGCGGAAGGCTTTGTGGCCGCACTCGCGCAGACCGTGGCAAGCCTTTGGACGAGCCTCACCGGCAACGCCGACCGCCTGGTCTTCGTGCACGTGAACCACCTCGGCGCCCCGATCGCCGCCACCGACGAGGCGGGCCACGCCATCTGGCAGGCCGCCTATGCACCCTATGGCCAGGTGATCAGAACGCGCGCGGCCGGCAACACCCCTTACACCCTCGCCCTGCGCCTGCCCGGCCAGTGGGAGGATGCGGAATCCGGCCTCTACTACAACGACTTCCGCTACTACGACCCGCAAGCCGGCCGCTATCTCAGCCCCGATCCGCTCGGACGACTGGCTGAGCGCCTCGGCAGCCCCAATGCGTATGCCTACGTCAACAACAACCCACTGAGCTACATCGACCCGTGGGGGTTGATACTGTTTGCGTTCGATGGGACGGAAAACACGGACGATCCAGAGTTACTGAAGAAGCTCAATAGTGCGCCGTCGAACGTGTGGGAATTTGCAGAGTTGTACGACTCTAACAGCAGTGGACGTAAGCCCAACTACATCACCGGCGTCGGCGTGATTCACAAAGACCCCGTGTACGGCGACATCCACGCGCCACTTCTGGATGCCGGCGTCAACTGGAGCGGCCCTGCGCGCATTGAGCGCATGATCCAGTATTTCAATGATGAAGCAGATGCGTACGACAGCACGCAGCTGATGGATGTGGACATTATCGGTTTCAGCCGGGGCGCGGCGCAGGCGCGCGACTTCGCCAACCGCATCAACGCCAACACCATCAACGGCGTATATCGCTACACTAACCGGGAAGGACAAAAGAGTTGCCAATTGATCAATTTCCGCTTCATGGGGTTGTGGGACACCGTGCTTAGCGATAATTGGTCCGGTACCAGTTACAACTTCAACATCGTGCCCGGGTTCCAGTATGTGGCGCAGGCTGTCGCACTGAACGAGTTTCGTGATCACACGCTGCCGCTTGGGCGTGCCAAACCTTGGGATACCCATTCCTGGGGCGGCTTCCCGCTGGAGTCCATCATGGGTGGCACCGTGCCTGTGGGCCAAACCCGCATCGAGCGCGGCTTCATCGGCGCCCATGCCGACATTGGCGGCGGCTTCGGGCCAGGTGAAAATCAGTTGGCGCAGGTCGCGCTCGCGTGGATGGTCGACCAAGCGATGGCGGCAGGGGTGACGATGAAGGAGACGACGTTTACCGTTCCGTCTAATCCTGTTATCCACGACAAGAGCGATGCCATCCGCTTTGGCTCCCCCAAAGCGGGCTCGCCTTTCGTAAACGACAGCACCTGGAATAACGATTACGACATCCCGACCACGTCGATTCCGGGGGCCGGTGCGGAAGACCGGGAAGTCCGCTATTTGGACGGGAGCAAGACCACCCAGCGCGAAATGACCGGAACCGGCATGACCTTTGCCGATACGGAGCAGTTCATCACGTACACGGAGCGATCGGACTTGCCCAAGAACGCGTTTGGCTACACGACCAATCAGACGGGGACGGTCGACATGCAGGCCTACCTTGGTTGGCTCAATGCCAACGGCTATCACATCAACAACCTGACGGTACAACCATGAACGACGAGCGTCCCCAACTGATGAAACGCAAACTCATTGCCATTATGTGCGGGCTGCTTTGTCTTCCGGCTTGCTCGTCGACCATCAAGGACTGGAGTGAAGAGCCAGATGCAGTTGCCCCGTTTTATCAGGGGAAACCGGCGACCGTGCAAAGGAAAACTGTCTCGACTTTCTCCGCTCAGGCCGAAAAAATCCGATATCGGGCAGGTTACCGAGGCTTCGACCGGGAAGATACCTACCAGGCCAGCGTGGAGATGATAAATAAAGCGGGGATTCTTGGGCTGATACCAGGGGGAGAAATGAGAAGTGTGGCAACTGGCAAAACATTTTTTATACCTGAACTTTTCAGCGACAAGCGTGCATTTCTGGTCTCGATGAAGCCCAATATCCTGTTGTTGTTTCCCTGGCAATTCAATATGGATGAGAAGAGAAGTGATGGCCAGCCATATCTCAGTTACCGTTCATACAGGAAGCAGCTCACGGAACTGCACGAACAACAGAAATTGTTTTACACCGTTCAAGCTGTAGGGCCGAGAAGCGGAGACTGGCGAGTCTTAGTTGAACTCTCCCCCATTTTTCCAGACGTGGAAGGCATCCAGGCAATCTCGGACAAATGGGAAGGCGTACGCTCGCTCGCCGAAGTGAATGCTGATGCGACCCTACCGTTCAAGACCGAGCTGGCGCCCGGCATGCCGGGTTTCCGGCGTCTCGTTCTGCGGTGATCCCCACTACAATCGCAACGGCAACCGCGCGAATCAAAGGGGCCAGGCTCGAATTATTTCCTGCTGCCATGATGGGCTTATGCCACGCCGCCCGCGCGTCCACCTCGACAACATCCCTCTGCACATCGTCCAGCGCGGGTATAACCGCGAGCCCTGCTTCTTTGGCGAGGAAGACTACCAGGCCTACCTCTACTGGCTGGACGAAGCACTCAAGAAGGAACAGTGCGCCCTGCATGCCTATGCACTGATGACCAACCATGTGCATCTGCTGGTCACCCCGAAGAAAGCCGAAGCCGTTCCCCGTCTCATCATCGCCTTGGGGCGCCGCTACGTCCAATACATCAACACCACCTACCACCGCACCGGTACCCTGTGGGACAGCCGCTACAAATCCTCACTCATCCAGGCCGACGCCTATTTGCTGACCTGCCAGCGTTATATCGAACTCAACCCCGTACGCGCTGCCATGGTGGACGATCCCGCCCACCGCAAGTACTGACAGCACTCTGCAGCCGGCCCTGCGTCCCCTGTTCCCGGGTGTCGGCAAGCGCTATCCAGAATCTTGCCGATGCGCAGACCTCCGGGGTTGGCCCGGTAAAAGGAGAAGACATACGGCAAGGGGATCAGTCCCCTGGGCTGCCGTCGTCCGGTTCGTCTTGCAGGATGGTTTCGTAGTCCTGGCCGCCGTAGAAGACGCCGATGATGGAAACCACTTCGGCGTCCACGTCGAAGGCGATCACTGCACGCTTCCTGTAGTGGGTGATGCGCAGAGCAGGCCGCACGTCATCGCGGATGGTGCCCCTATGGGGAAACGTACGCAGGCTTTCGCAGTAGCTCACGATCGCTTCCGTGTACCGCGCGGCAATGTCGGGCGATGCCGCCTCGGCGATGTAGCGGTATAGTGCCACGAGCTGTTCCTCGGCCTCCGGGCTGAAGACAACGGGATAGCTCATCGTGTCTTCGCGGATTCGCTGGCCAAGCGGGCACGCACCTGATCAGCGGTGACAGCGCGCGATGGATCAGCCTTCAAGGCGTCATATGCCGGGCCGACCTGGTCGTGCAGCCAGCTCTCCACGGCGCGATCCCTGGCCAACAGTGCACGCAAGCCATCCCGGATCACTTCGCTTTCGCTGGCGTATTCGCCAGTGCGCACCTTGGCCTTCACCAGGTCCGCCATATCGTTGGGCAGGGTGATGCTCATTTGCTGGGTGGTTCGCATGGCTGGCTCCTTTGTCGGAATGTGATTAAATCCTACTCTGGTGGCCGCCAGGCGTCCAGCCTACTCAAGAATCGCCATCGCTGCCGTCGTCGCCTTGCTGGTGTGGGCGACGACCGACCTCGGCAGCAAGTTGCTCGCCGCCTGGCGCACGCGCTTCACCCGCGAAACCCATCACAGCCTGCGCGACCTGTTCCTGTTCGCCGACCCCTCCCGTCTGTACGCGATCAACCTCGCGTTGATGCTGCTCGCCGCCGTCGCCGTGTGGTTGCTCACGCACAGCCTCGTCGTCGCGCTCGTCGTCGCGGCCGTGCTCGCGTTCGCGCCGCGCCTGGTGTTCCGCTGGCTTCGCCAGCGCCGCATCGATCGCATCGAGGAGCAACTGCCGGATGCACTGCTCATGATTGCCGGCGCCGCCAAGGCCGGCCTCTCGCTTGCTTCCGCCTTGCGCC